>NZ_JAVGCX010000015.1:0-140152 GCF_052928325.1 Lysinibacillus sp. BSL11
ATTCATTTTTATAATTACGATCGTTATCAGAAAAGGTTAAGCGGCTTGAGTCCGTTAGAATTCAGGACTCAAGCCGCTTAATACATTTTTTATTATTTCCACTGTCTACTTGACGGGGTGCAGTTCACATAATATGTCTGGTCTATTAATTTTAATAGGGTTGAAAGTTGTCATTCCAAGATAAGGAACTCTTTTTTACTCACACTTTATTTAAATTCTAATTCTCCATCATAAGCCAGCATGCCGCCTTCAAGGTTTGTTACATCAAATCCTTGTGCCTCTAAGTAAGCACATGCATTGGCAGAACGAGCCCCAGCCTTACATACAATAATATATGGCTTTTCTACATCTAATTCCTCTAAACGTTCAGGGATAGTTCCGAGTGCAATATGTTGAGCACCTGGGATCATGCCATGTGCTACTTCATCCTCTTCACGAACATCGATAATATATAGGTCCTCATTTGCATCTAACAGATCTAATAATTGTGTTGTTTCCATTGTTTTCATAAACTTTGTCCTCCAAAATATAAAATTCCACTATCATTATAGCTTGTAGAAAAAAAAACAGCCAGTGTGAGTACACTAACTGTTTAACAAACTTATTATATTTCTGTCTCTAAAAACTCAATTTGTTTTGCTGGTACGAATGTAGAAATGGCGTGCTTGTAGATTAGGTGCTGCTTATTTTCAGCATCAAGTAGTAATACTGTAAAATTATCATATGATTTCACAGTCCCTTTTAACTGAAATCCGTTTAACAGAAATACAGTTACAAAAACACTGTTTTTACGTAGTTGGTTCAAGAACGTATCTTGCAAATTGATTGATTTCATCAAATAGCCTCCCTACTAACTTTCTACCTCTTCATTCCTATAGTAGCATGTTCTACCAATTTATCAATTAGTAATTTTTAGAAATTTTTCTTATTTCTTATAATCGATCATCAGGCGTAATAAAATGGACATCCATTTTATTACGGAAATAAGTAAGCTGTCTTTTTGCATAGCGACGGGAATTTTGTTTTAAGCTATCAATGGCTTCCTCTAGGGTACATTTACCATCTAAATAATCATATAATTCTTTATACCCGATGGCTTGTATAGACTGCACACCACGGATATTTTGCTGCCATAATCCCTTCACCTCTTGCAGAAGACCATTTTCCATCATTAAATCAACACGACGATTAATACGGTCATATAGCACGTCACGAGACATGTTTTGACCTAACCCTAAAATAACATGTTGGTAAAGGGGTACTTCCCCTCGATTTTGCGCTTCAGCTGCTTTTGATACCCCGCTTAATTCCAGCATTTCTAATGCACGAATAACACGACGTGTATTGTTTGGATGGATTGTCTCCGCTGTTTGAGGGTCTAGTTGCTTTAATTTGTCATGCATTGCCTCAGGGCCAAGCTTTGCTAATTCCTCATAGTAGGCTTTTCGTGCTTCTTCATCTACTTTTTCATCAGTAAATTGGAAATCATAGAGGACAGCTTGTACATATAAGCCAGAGCCCCCTACTATTATAGGTAATTTTTGACGAGATTGAATTTCCGCGATCTTCGCACGTACTAATTTTTGATAATCTGCTACCGAAAAAGATTCTGTAGGCTCTAAAAAGCTTAGTAAATGATGAGGAACGCCCTCCATCTCTTCTTCGGTAATTTTAGCTGTCCCAATATCGAGCCCTTTATAAACTTGCATGGAATCACCATTAATGACTTCACCGTTATATTTTTTTGCTAGTTCAATGCTTAATGCCGTTTTACCAGAGGCAGTCGGCCCCACTATTGCTACGACCTCTGCCTGCTGCAGTTTAGTTTCTATCATATTTTTCTAACCACCGTAATAAAACTTGAAAGACCGCTTCTTGATTGTCTTCATTTAAAATTTCATGTCGTTTATCCTCGAATAAATAAACCGTTACATCCTCTACACCCACTGCTGCTAACTGTTCAGCAACTTTGTAAACGCCTAGCCCCTGTTCACCAACTGGATCTTTACTGCCACTAATCAAAAGAATAGGGAGGCTTTTTCTTACTTTTGCTAATTCTTTTTTACGATTTAGTGTGGCAAAGCCAGTTGTCAAATCCACGAAAAATTGATTCGTTGGAATAAAGCCACAATAGGGATCATCGATATACCTTTGCACCTCTTGTTGTACTGAACATAACCAATCATAGGCAGTCTTCGGATTGGGAAATTGCTTATTAAAGCTACCAAAGCTCAATTGATTTAACAGCTTACTTTCAGTTTCTTTTCCTAGTCCCATAGCTAAAGCCTTAGCTACTAGATTTCCTACAGCATGCAAGGCTGTCACATTTCCAGTGCCACAGAGAATAACATTGTCTACTTGCTCTCCATATAATTGAATATAGCGTCTAGTAATGAAGGAACCCATACTATGGCCAAAGAGAATAAATGGTACATTAGCGTATGGTACGTGAAGTTGTGTAATCACTTCATGAGCATCTTTTACAACACGCTCAAAGCCGTTTTCTTCAGCAAAAAAGCCCAATGTCCCATTATATGCTGCCGTTTCACCATGCCCACGGTGATCGTGCATCGTCACAACATAGCCTGCTGCGTTAAGTGTTTTCGCAAAGGTTAAATAGCGACCGCTGTGCTCTGCCATGCCATGCAAAATGTGAATATGTCCAATACATGGCGTTGAAGGCTCCAATGTTCGAGTGAAGACAAATTGTTCATCCGACATTTGAATATAACGCTCCATCCCTTACTCCCCTTCTTTCACAAAATTTGTTGCATCGTTAATGGCTTGCTCTAATTCAGCAATATACCTATTTTTTTGTTCCTCCGTATAATTTAAACGTTGTTGCATCACTTGAATCACTTGCTGTTTATAAAGCTTTACTGCTTCAATATCGAAGTATAATAAACCAGTCCGACGAATAAAGAAGTCGCTTGGTGTATAGACCATTTCGGCTTCAATGCCATACAGTAGCATCGCATGTAAGGCAAGAGGCATTGTACTGCCATGTTCATGTAAAAATTTCACGCGATCGAATAAGGCATCTACATTCGTGCCATACTTTTGTACGAGATGCTTGGCTTCGTCATAATTTAAGCCATACTGTACGCCTTCTCGTGCTTTATAGGCAATATAGTCAGGGAAATTAATAGCGTTGATTCCCTTTGCACCAGAAAGTGCTAGCTCACGTGTTAAACAGGCACTTGCATGCTTGTAGCGACGGGCCTTCACAATTTTATCCACAATCGTTTCAGCCATTTGGCGATAGCCCGTTAGCTTTCCACCCGCAATCGTCATTAAACCACTTGGCGCTGTCCAAATTTCATCTTTCCTTGAAATTTCTGATGGATCCTTGCCTTTTTCATAAATCAGAGGTCGGACCCCTGCCCAAGAGGATTCAATTGTGTCTCTTGTGATAGTAGCAGTTGGAAAGATCTTTTTTGCAGCCTCCATTAGATAATCCACATCTTGCTGTGTTGCCACTGGATGTACAGGATTACCTTCATAGACAGTATCCGTAGTCCCTACATAGGTTTTGCCATCTCGTGGAATGGCAAAGGCCATACGACCATCAGCAATATCAAAATAAACAGCTTGCTTTAGCGGAAAATCCTTTTGTTTGAAGACAATATGAACGCCCTTTGTTAGACGTAATTGCTTGTTATCTGCTACTTTATCTTTTTGTCGTACGTCATCAACCCAAGGACCTGTTGCATTCACAATTTGGGCGGCATGGACATTGAGCATTTTCCCTGTCACATGATCCCTCACTTTAATGCCAACAAGCTTTTTCTTTTCGTAGATAAATTCCGTCATTTCAGCATAATTGAGGCAAAGCGCTCCATATTCTACAGCCTTTTTTAATACTTCAATTGTTAGGCGGGCATCATCTGTACGGTATTCTACATAATAGCCACCGCCGACTAAACCCTCTTGATTGAGTAAAGGCTCTAATGCCAAGGTTTCCTGAGCATTTAACATCGTTCTACGTTCATGTTTTTTGACACCTGCCAAGCGGTCATAGACCTTTAATGCCATAGATGTTGTGAAGGGACCGAGTGAACCCTTTTTATATAATGGTAATAGCATTTTTTCAGGCGTTGTGACATGTACAGCATTATCATAAACAATTTCACGCTCTCGCCCTACTTCGGCTACAACTCCTACATCAAATTGCTTTAAATAACGTAAACCACCGTGAATCAATTTGGTTGAACGGCTCGACGTACCAGCCGAAAAATCCTGCATATCAATTAATGCAACAGAAAGGCCTCTTGATGCGGCATCTAATGCAATTCCTGCACCTGTAATACCGCCACCAATTACTAATACGTCAAAGCTATAGTGCTCTAGATAATATAAAATTTTTGGTCGCTGCTCAAATGAAAACATACCTTTCTCCCCCAATAGCTATGATTTAAAAATTCGTGTTGCCTCTACAGCCTTCTGCCATCCTGTGTACAGAGCTGTGGCTTGTTCTTCATCCATGTGAGGTTGATAGGTTTCCCCACTCACCCATAATGCCGATAAAGCCTCTTGGTTTGGCCAGAAGCTTGTCGCCAGCCCCGCTAAATAGGCTGCACCGAGTGCTGTTGACTCATTCAATTTTGCTAGCTCTACTTGTAGCTGTAAAACATCACTTTGGAACTGCATTAAAAATTGATTTTTGACAGCTCCACCATCTACACGCAGTACTTCAATCGGAGTACCTGCTGCTTCTTCCATTGCGTCTAGTACATCTTTCGTTTGATAGGCTAATGATTCTAGTGTTGCTCGAATAAAATGTTCTTTTGATGTTCCACGTGTTAACCCAAAAATTGCGCCACGTGCATCTGTATCCCAGTAAGGCGTACCTAGCCCAACAAAGGCAGGGACAACATAAACCCCATCGGTATGATCTACTTTTCTAGCATAGGTTTCAGAATCCTCTGCTGTACGGATCATCCTTAGTCCATCGCGTAGCCATTGAATAGCTGATCCTGCTACGAAAACGCTACCTTCCAATGCATAGGTCACTTTCCCATCTATTCCCCACGCAATGGTTGTCAATAAACCATTTTCTGATGTCACTGCCTGCTTTCCTGTATTTAATAGCATAAAGCAGCCAGTGCCATACGTGTTTTTAGCCATTCCTTTGCTAAAACAAGTTTGTCCAAAAAGTGCGGCTTGCTGATCACCCGCAATCCCAGCTATCGGAATTTTTTCTCCAAAAAATATACTTGGAGCCGTTTCTGTATATATTTCTGATGAATTTCTCACTTCTGGAAGCATGGAAATTGGGATAGCTAAAAGCTCACAAAGTTCCTCATCCCACTTCAATTCATGAATATTGTAGAGCATTGTTCGAGCTGCATTTGAGTAATCGGTCACATGAGCCTTTCCCTTTGATAATCGCCAAACAATCCACGAATCAATCGTCCCAAATAATAAATCGCCATTGTCTGCCTTTTCACGAGCACCTTCAACATTATCTAAGATCCATTTAATTTTTGTCGCTGAAAAATAAGCATCTAAGCGAAGCCCTGTCTTTTGCTGAAAATGTTCTTCATGTCCTTGTTCTTTTAAGGTATTCACAATGTCCTGTGTTTGGCGTGATTGCCAGACAATCGCATTGTAAATCGGCTGACCTGTGTGTTTATCCCACACCACTGTTGTTTCGCGCTGATTGGTAATACCAATCGCATGAACCTCACTTGCTTCATGGCCACTTTCGGTTAATACTGCCGCAATAACGGACAAGATAGAACCCCATATTTCATTGGCATTATGCTCTACCCAGCCAGCCTTTGGAAAAATTTGTTGAAATTCTTTTTGTGCTACATGAACAATTTGACCTTTTTTATCAAATAAAATGGCTCTTGAACTTGTCGTTCCTTGATCAATCGCTAAAATAAATTCGCCCATCCATTTTCCCCCTCTTCCTTACATAACCCGTTTGAACATTTTTTCCACTTCATATGATGTAAAGTGAATAAGCACTGGACGTCCGTGTGGGCATGTAAATGGATTATCTGCATTGCGTAAATCACGCAGCAATGTTTCCATTTGCTCTTTTGTTAAATAATGATTGGCTTTGATTGACTTTTTACAGCTCATCATAATCGCGGCTGCCTCACGTAGTTTTTTGATATCAGCCTTTTTAGTTGTCAGCACCTGTTCAATTAAATCCTCAATGATTTCCTGTTCCTCCCCTTGTGGGAACCAACTCGGATGCTCACGTACAACAAAAGATGACTGTCCAAATTCCTCTAAAAACACGCCTACAGCTTCTAATTCATGCCTGTGTTCTCGTAAGATCAGTGCTTCATCGGCTGCATAATGGAATGTTAGTGGTAACAATAATGCCTGACGTTCATGAGGATTAACTTGACCGACTTTTTCACGGAAGAATTCGTATTTAATGCGTTCCTGAGCAGCATGCTGATCAATTAAATAAAAACCATCCTCCATTTGCGCGACAATGTATGTGCCATGTATTTGCCCCACTACTTCGAGTTCAGGAAAGGGTTCCTTTGTAGGCATTTCTTCCAATATTTCCGACTGTGCAGCTATTGTTACTTCATCAATTGTTTCAGCCTCTATTTGTGGTGTAAGCTGCCAACTTTCATCTCGAACCGTAGAAATAGGCTTAGGCTCAACTATCTGTTCAAGATTGTTTTCTTGAATGGTTTGGACATCATATAATTTTTCTACGATGGCATTCATTTTCTCCACATCAATCTTTGGAGCAGGCTTCCATATGTTTAATTGTTCAGTAGCTGGTTTAACTATTTTTTCTTTCTTTTCCATTTGTGGAACTCGAATAATGTTGCGTATTGTTTCACGAATGGTTTCCTCTATTAACTTCAAAAGCTCAGCCTCTTTACTTAAACGAATTTGATGTTTTGCAGGATGCACATTCACGTCTGTTAAGTAAGGATCACCCTCTATATATAGAACAACTATTGGGAAGCGCTCGATAGGTAAATACGTATGGTAAGCATCTACAATAGCCTTTTGTACTAAATAATGCTTGACCCAACGACCATTGACAAATAGAGTCATATAATTTTTAGAAGCACGTGTTACCTCTGGTAAGGATGCAAAGCCAGAAATTCGATAATCATGTGACTCGCCTTGGAATGGCACCATTTTCTTGGCATTATGTATTCCATAAATAGCTGCAAGCACTTGTTGTACATCTCCTCGGCCATTTGTTTGCAGTAATTGTTGACCATTATGCAATAATCTGAATGCTATTTGTGGGTTACCAAGTGCGAGGCGATTCATCAGGTCTATTGTATGCCCAAGTTCGGTTTGAATGGTTTTCATATATTTTAAACGGGCGGGTGTATTAAAGAATAGCTGGGAGACTGTTAAATCAGTCCCTTTACGCAACGGACCAGGTTTATGAGTGAGGATATGTCCACCTTCAAGGTCTAAATGTGTTCCGGATTCACCATTTGATGTAATCAATGTCATTTTAGAAACAGAGGCAATGGATGCTAGAGCCTCACCACGGAAGCCAAGTGTTCGAATACGAAATAAATCATGTTCCTGATGAATTTTACTAGTAGCATGACGAGAGAATGACATTAGTGCATCCTCTTCATCCATACCGCTACCATTATCTATTACTTGAATGGAAG
The DNA here is from genome assembly GCF_052928325.1 of Lysinibacillus sp. BSL11. Lineage (NCBI taxonomy): Bacteria > Bacillati > Bacillota > Bacilli > Caryophanales > Bacillaceae > Lysinibacillus > Lysinibacillus sp. BSL11. Next base: position 7,626 of record NZ_JAVGCX010000015.1, read on the forward strand.
TGAGACCTGCTTCTAGTAAAAAAACATCAATGGACGTACTCCCAGCATCAATAGCATTTTCCACTAGCTCTTTGACAACAGAGGCTGGCCTTTCTACTACCTCTCCTGCTGCGATTTTATTGGATAGCCATTCGTCCATAATTTGTATGTTTCCCACTAACGTATCACTCCTTTATTTTTTAGCGTTCACTAGTTCTTGCTGTAGCTCATATAAAATATTCATTGCCTGCATCGGTGAAGTACCTAGAATATTTACCTTTTCCAATTTCTTTAGCACCATTGTCTCGGCTGGGGAAATCGGTTCCTCCTCTGCAAATAAAGACATCTGTACTGGTTGTTCAGCTATCACTTGTGTTTCGGCAACTACTTCTTTCCCTGCCTCAAAGTTCTCAAGTAATACACGTGCTCTAGCTAAAATTTCCTCAGGTAATTGAGCAAGCTGTGCCACATGTATACCATAGGATTTATCAGCCGCTCCTTTTTTCACCTTATGCAGGAAAACGACCGTACCATTTTTTTCAGTGGCTGAAACATGCACATTTTGTAAGCGTGGCAAATCCTTTTCAAGTGCTGTCAATTCATGATAGTGCGTAGAAAATAACGTATTGGCCCCAATTTTATCATGAATATATTCCATCATCGATTGTGCCAAACTCATTCCATCATATGTCGATGTTCCACGTCCAATTTCATCAAATAGCATCAAGCTATTTTTTGTTGCATGCGTAATTGCATGTTGCGATTCAAGCATCTCCACCATAAATGTAGATTGCCCTGCCGCTAAATCATCAGCCGCTCCAATCCTAGTAAAAATTTGATCAGTAATCGGCAGCTTCGCTTTTTCAGCGGGTACATAGCAGCCCATTTGTGCCATAACAACAATTAATGCAACTTGGCGCATATAAGTACTTTTACCTGACATATTCGGCCCTGTAATAAGCATCATATTGTTCTGCTCTTCTAGCACACAATCGTTTGGTACATACATTTGCTTATTCAGCATTTTTTCAACGACAGGATGGCGTCCTTCTATAATTTCTAGGGCACGTCCACCATGAAATTGCGGTTTCGTAAAGCGATATTTTTCTGAGACACTTGCAAAGCTTAGTAAAACATCCAATTCACTAATGTTTGCTGCCAGTGCTTGGACACGCGGAATATAAGCTTTTAATACATCACGAATTTCTACAAACAGGTTGTACTCCAATGTTAAGCTTTCTTCTTCAGCATTTAAAATCAATGCTTCTTTTTCTTTTAGTTCCTGTGTAATATAGCGTTCCGCATTCGCCAGTGTTTGTTTGCGCTCATAGCGTGTTAAATCTGCTAAATGAATATTTGATTTTGTAATTTCTATATAGTAACCAAAAATGCGATTATAGCCAATTTTTAAGTTTTTAATACCCGTTTTCACACGCTCTTCTTGTTCAAGTTGGGCAATCCAATCCTTACCATTACGAGCGGCATAGCGAAGTTCGTCTAAGCGTTCATTATAGCCGTCACGGATAACATCCCCTTCTTTAATGGTAATAGGGGGATTATCTGTAATCGCTTTTGCTAATAATGCCTCGACATCTGAGCATGTATCAAGCTCCGCACCTAATTGTTGTAATGTTTCTTTATTTGACCCCATCAACTGTTGCTGAATAGTCGGCACTTGGCGTAAAGAATCACGCAATTGGGCTAAATCTCGTCCACCCACATTGCCAAAAGCAACACGACCAGCCAAACGCTCTAAATCATATACTTGTTTTAAGGATGCTTGAAGCTCTGTTCGTACAAAATATTCTTCCAACAAATCCGTAACAATCGCTAGTCTAGCCTCTATTGCTGAACGTGTGGCAAGCGGTTGGTGTAGCCATTGCTTTAATTTTCGTCCACCCATCGCTGTCACGGTGTCATCTAATAGCCATAAGAGGGTACCTTTTTGATCGCCACCACGAATCGATTGAATCAGCTCTAAATTGCGCTTTGAGCTAGAATCAATGCGTAAATAATTTTTAATTTCATTAAATGTGAATGCCTGAATATGTGATAAAGATCTCATTTGCGTTTGGTCGATATAAGCTAACAATCGAAGACATGCAATTTGTAACGGTTTTGGTACAGCTTCTAGATAACTTGCTGCTTTGTCCATGGGCATTTCATTCACTTCAATTGAAAGTACGATACCAGCATTGACGGCATGCTCTGCTAATAATAGCTGCAAACTATCCGTTACAATCAGCTCTCGAATTCCGTAAGCCTGCATTTGCATTAATAAGGCTTTGCCATCGCCTTCAATAGAAGATGCTACTGCCTCACCTGTGGATAAATCTAAATAAGCATAGCCAAATGTTGTGTCATCTAATTGCTCTGCCGCTCCAATAAAATGATTAGATTTACCATCAAGAGCCTTTCCTTCCATAATTGTTCCTGGTGTGATAAGCTGAACCACTTCACGTTTGACCACACCTTTTGCTTGCTTTGGATCTTCTGTTTGTTCACAAATAGCCACTTTATAGCCTTTTTGCACAAGTGTTTCAATATAATTTTTAGCCGAATGATGCGGCACACCGCACATTGGTATTCGTTCTTTTGCGCCTGCATCTCGGCTTGTTAATGTAATTTCTAAAATTTGTGAGGCATTAATTGCGTCCTCAAAAAACATTTCATAAAAGTCACCTAATCTAAAAAATAAAAAGGCATCTTTGTAATCTTCCTTTACCTGTAGATACTGTTGCATCATTGGTGTATATGTTGTCATATCACTATTTACCTCGCTCTTGCCTTATAGATATATTTATTATAACAAAAGATACATGCGAAACGCTTCATTCACCTTTTTTAAGATGCTAGCATTTCGCATGTATCAAAAAATGATGTTTTTTAGACTTATCTTGGTCGTTCATCAGGAAACGATGAAGACTCTAACACATACCTGCCTTCTCCTTCAGAACTTGAAGAGGAGCTAGAACTAGAGCTTGATGAGGATGAAGATGAACTTTCATCATTAAGGCTCCAATCTTCTTCATAGTCTAGTGGATGGACACTAATACAAATTGTTGTTTCACCCATTACCTCAACAACTACTTCACGTTCCACTACAATTTCAAACTTTGTACCACATGGAGAGATAATCGCTTCAATACAATTTGGTTCTTGTATCACACGTACACGAACATCATCACCAACGCTAATTTCACCGTCTCGATAGTGAAGCTTCACTTTGTCTTTATAGTGAATCGTTTCAGAAAACACAGCTGTTTTCGAATGATTACTATAGGCATACCAAACATTGACATCAAATTTCCCTGTTACTTCTACAAATTTCCCGACTCTTTTTGCAGAGCAAGTGTGATTGATTACCCAGCACCCTAAAATACTTGTCGGTTTATTTGTTGGTGATAATGTTACACGTTCTTCCGTTCTCTTCTTCCCTTTGGCAACTACTGCTTTCGTCACGATTTGTCGTAAACGTTTCAGCGCAATTCCTCCTTCGACTCTTTTCACTCCATCATATGCAGGTAGCGCCCATTGGGTGAACATATATTTTTAGAGAATGAAATGGATCATTTAAAACTTTTCGATGAGAGGTCTATTATAGCAGCTGAATGCTTCAATAGAAGAAGACGTAAAAAAAGCTCGAATTACAGCATTCGAGCTTTGATTTCTATAATCTTTTAAGAGCAGCTACCTGGTTGAGTATTTTCTACGTATGAACCCGTTTCACCACGAAGAACATCGCCACCAGTTGAGCGAATAATTTCATTTGTAACATTATTTGCAATTGTATTTGAAACAAGTTGCAATAAATCATTTACATCGCCTTGTGATTCTTTAAATTGTTGCACAACAGGGATGGCATTAATTTCTTCCTCGATTTTAGCAATTTTATCTTCAATCATTTTTAGAGCTTTTTCTTTTCCTAAGTGTTGGAAATTAACCGCTTGTTTTTGTAAGCTTTTTAAGCTTGCAATACGTTCACGTACTTGTTGATTTTCGTTAATTTGCGCTTCTGCCTTTTTGAAAAATTCAACCTCTGGCGTATTTGCAATCATATGTGCAATTTCATGTGATTTTTTAATTAAATCTTCTTTTGTATATAAGACTTGTGTCATTTATGCTTCCACCTTTTCATTTTTTACGACTTCCAAAAATTCACCAGTAAGTGAATAGGATGTAGTCTCTGTTATTTTTACTTTCACTAATTGACCAATTACTTCTGCTGGTGCTTTGAAGTTAACTAAACGATTCTTCCTCGTATAGCCCGCTAACACATCGTCGCGTCGTTTACTTGTGCCTTCAACTAATACTTCGACAACCTGACCATTTAAACGCTCTAATGCTTTGCGAGAGTATTCACCCACCACTTCATTTAAACGTTGAAGACGCTCTTTTTTCACCTCTTCAGGTACATTGTCAATCATTTTTGCAGCTGGTGTACCTTCACGTGGCGAATAAATATACGTAAACGCTGCGTCAAAGCCCACTTCACGGTATAAGGACAATGTTTCCTCAAACTGCTCCTCTGTTTCATTTGGATAGCCAACGATAATATCTGTTGTTAAGGTTACTTCAGGTATTGCCGCTTTAATTCTATCCACTAAACCAAGGAAATGCTCGCGTGTATATTTACGCGCCATAATTTTTAGCACGTCATTCGAGCCAGATTGTACTGGTAAGTGAATATGCTCCACTAAGTTGCCACGCTTTGCAAGAACTTCGATTAAATGATCATCAAAGTCACGTGGATGACTCGTTGTAAATCGAATACGCGGAATATCGATCTTTCTTAATTCATCCATTAAATCGCCAAGACGATAATCAATATCCTCAAAATCTTTGCCGTAAGCGTTGACATTTTGTCCTAATAACATAATTTCTTTGTAGCCCGCTGCTGCTAGCTCACGAACTTCAGCAATGATTTCCTCTGGTCGGCGACTGCGCTCTTTACCACGTGTATAGGGAACGATACAATACGTACAGAATTTATCGCAGCCATACATAATATTAACCCAAGCTTTAATGGAGCCAAGACGTTTCTTCGGCAGATTTTCAATGACATCGCCTTCTTTAGACCAAACCTCTATGACCATTTCTTTAGACATGTAGGCTTCTTTTAAAATGTTTGGCAGACGATGAATATTGTGTGTACCAAACACCATATCGACGTGTGGATAGCTTCTTAAAATTTTATTAACCACAGATTCCTCTTGCGACATACAGCCACAAACCCCTATTAGCATCTCAGGGTTTTTTCGTTTATATTTCAGCAGGAAACCAAGTTCTCCAAATACTTTGTTTTCTGCATTTTCACGAATAGCACATGTATTTAGCAAGACAACGTCAGCCTCTTCAATCACCTCTGTTGGTGTGTAGCCTAGCTGCATAAAAATTCCGGCCATTACTTCTGTGTCATGCTCATTCATTTGGCAGCCATAAGTACGAATATAGAAGGTGCGACCTTTGCCCATTCCTGCGAACTCTTCTGCAATGCTAAAATCCTTATGATACTTCACATCTTCTTTCCCACGTTTTTTAGCATCTTTTAAGGATGGAGCTGTAAAGACCCTCTCAAAATATTTACTATAATCCTTTTCAGGCTTGTCTTCTTTTTTTGGTTGATTGACTTGTTGATTAGCTAAGCGTTGTTCCTCATTCATCGCAATCAGGTAACTCCTTTCAAACGAAATCCATGCACTTGAATTCCCATTTTATTATTATACTGAATAGTTGATACTTCCTACAAGGTTTGCGCCTCAAATGTCGAGGTTTCGACTTAATTATATGAAGCTAGGCGTAATTATCCATCAGCTCTGGCGTTCTATCCTGAAAGTTTTAATGACCTATCCATCAGTTCACATTTGCTATCTATTGCTCTTGTTAAAATACTTGCTGTATTTTACCTGTAAATATGAATGATACAATTTCAGCTTTATCCAGCGCTTTATATTCATATCTTCTTTATATAGTAATGCATCCGTGTATTGCCCTTCTTTCATTAATCGCTTTGCTTCTATTTTTAATTTTTCATTCTTCATGTATTTAAATAGCGTTTTTGAAGGAAGTAGTGACCATACATGCTTCGTCTGGACATATGTTCGTTCATGATTAATCTGGAATAAATAATCATCCACCACATATTGCATTAAATTATACCCGCTTGCGGTCACATAGTAGCTTGAAGCCCCTGCTCGCAAATTCATTTCAAATAGCTTATATTTCCCGTCCCTGGCATCGTATTTCATATCAAAATTAGCAAAGCCCGTATAGCCGATGTCCTCTAAAAAATGCCGAATGGATTCCATTAGCTGTTCATCATAATCGGTCATAACAGCTAAAGAAATACCTTTGTTTTGTGGAGATGGATCTTCGAGTAGTTTATTGCTTACACACATTAATTTTACTTTTCGATCCCTTCCTACATATACATCTAGAACACGGATATAGGAATCGTCGCCTGGAATAAATTCTTGAACGATTAAGGTGTCTTGATAGCTAGAACGATAAATACAGCGAATGATGTGCTGCATCTCATCTGCATCATATACTATATATATTTTTTTCTTTTCAGGAAAGGAACAGTTCGTATAGGTCACGGTATTGGAGGGTTTAATAATAATGGGATACTGGATTGGAATTTCTCTATTTAGATGATGTTCCTTTTTTATAATGATGGTTTTGGGGTATTCTAACTGATATTTATCACAAAGCTGGTAGAACTTCTCCTTTGTTTGGACAATTTTTAGTAAAGCCTGATCAATGTAAGGTAAAATAAAGTACTTTTCAAGCTGCTCTTTATTTTCAATGATAAGCTCTGCATAATAGCAGTCACAAACTAATAAAATCAATTTCTTTTGTTGGCACTGCATAGATAATCCCACTAGAGCTTGTACAAAACGGGTAGGATCATCTAAATGTTCAACATATTGAAAATCCAGAATACTGCTATTCTGTGTGGCAATTCCTTGAGAGCCTCCCAAAAGGAGTGAGCGCATCGTTCTCCCTTTTTTTGCTGGCTCAATGACAAGACTTTTCATGCGGTAGGCTGCATAAAATGAGCGGGCTACCCCATATGCATGCTGACCCGATTGTATAATAATGGGTAAAAAGGGTTGTTCTTTAATGAATGTCAATTTGACTCGCCTCACATTATAAATATGAATTTAATCATTTGTATGCGAGTTAAATTGTACTTATGTAATACGAATAAAAGGCACTACATTGAAGCTTTAGTGCCCTTTTCTCAACCTATAACGTCATCATTTTTTTTACTCGCTGTTCAAAGGAGACAATGGCTTCAACGCCATAACCCTTTAGTAGCTCTAAATTAGCAAATGTATATTTACCTAAATCATCTGGGAAATGTGCATCCGAGGATACAGTAAAAGCAACTCCATGCTCAAGTAAGGTTTGTAAAAAACGGGGACCCGGGCACATTTCCTGTACTGGGTAACGATAATACAGGCCGGCATTGATTTCAGTGGCGGTTTCAGTAGACGTTAGTGCCTTTGCAATACGTTTATACCAAACTTCAAGAAACGCACGATTCTCCACCTGATAATTAAATACTTTAAAATTATCTAAATGGGCAACAAAATCAAACATATTGGAAAGAATCATTTTCTCTACTACTTTAAAAAAACGCTCATAATTTTGTTGTAAAGAAGGTTGATCCATTTGCTCAAAAAGATATTGTGTTTGCGGATTATCAAAGCCCCATCCATCAACAAAATGAACAGAACCAATTACATAATCCCAAGGATAACCTGCTAGTAAAGCCGTTAATTCCTCCTCTCCACCAACAAAATAATCCGCCTCTATACCAAGTCTCAGTGTAATGCCATGTTGACGCCATTTTTCCTTTGCCTGCTGAATGGTTGTTACAAAAGCATCCATATTTTCTGTCATCACACGATCTAGCCAATAGCGCTGGATTTTTCCAATTTCACTATCATCCAGCCTCATAAAGCGCTCAAAATAAGCACGCGTTTCTTGAAAACGATATAAGTGATCGACAATCCCTACCTCACGTAAGCCAAGCTGCTTTGCCTGTTCGAGATATAAATCCAACCATTCCTCACTATAACAGCCATTTTTCACGCGCTGTGCCAGCCGCTGTAGATGACAAGTTATTTGTTGTTTGGAGCCTTTTTCCGTTTCATCTTCCGAATGAAAAAACTCCAGTGCTTGCGATGTACGCTCTAGCCAGCGAAATGAATAAGGTCCCTCTTCTAAATGTACATGATAATCAATTGTCATCAGCTCTTCCCTCCATTACATATCGTCCATTTTTCCTCATAAGCCTGCCATTCTAATGGACAAGTGCTTTCGCAAAGAATTTCTGTACATTCATCAAGATGACAGATTTGAAAAAATGATTTGCCATTGATTTTGGATGCATCGGCTAATAAATAACTCACTTTGCTATGCTTGAGCATTTTCTTTGAAATAAGAGATTCATCCAAATCGTAATCATAAACAATGCCCTCACTCATACCACCGCACGATAAAAAGGCCTTATCAAAATTCATATTATCTAGCATTTCTAACGTCATAGCACCTGCCACAGAAGATTGTTTTGGATTCGCCGTGCCCCCTAGTAATATGACCTTGCCTGTCATGCGTCGTTCCTCTATGGCTAAATTAAATTGAATAGCTGCTGCAATTGAATTCGTTACAACCGTTATATCTTCCACAGCTAGTAAAAAATCGGCTATATGTACTGTTGTAGTACCTGTATCTACTGCAATAGTATCGCCATCGCAAATGCGTTTTGCTGCAATACGAGCAATTTGTCTCTTTGCGTCCTTGTGCATTTGTAGCTTGCGTAAAAATACCGGTTCATTACGTACATTCGTATATTTAATAGCCCCACCATGAACTCTTGATAATAAATGCTGTTGCTCTAATTCATCAAAATCTCGGCGAATTGTTTCTGGTGCTACCTGAAGGGCATCAGCAATATTGGCAACAATAATTTTCCCTTCAGAATCTAATTGTTTTAAAATAAAATCAAATCTTTCCAGTTTAGCGTAAGTCATGATAGCGCAATCACATCTTCTTGTGCGACATAACATTTATAGGATTTTCCCATTTCAATCGAATACCCTTGTTGATGCAGTTGTTCCATTGCAAACGCCATTTCTCCTTCAAATGTAGTACGAATAATATTGCCGCTCATTAATGATTGTTTGGCAACCCCAGAGAGACATAAGTCTCCATCTCGTTGATCGAGATGTAATGCCTCAGGGCGTATTGCAAATTTCGTGGATTGCTCTATTAAAGATGCTCCAAGCATTTTTTCTAAAGTTTGGCGTGGAAAAACATTATAATGACCGATAAAATTAGCAATAAATTCATTATTTGGTCTCATATAGATTTCCGTTGGCGTACCGTTTTGGGCAATGCTTCCATTATTCATGACAAATATTCTATCCGAAACAGCCATTGCCTCCTCCTGATCATGCGTAACTAGAATCATTGTCATATTTAATTTTCGTTGAATTGCTCGTAAATCTGCTTGAAGTTTTTTGCGAATTTGAGCATCAAGCGCACTAAGTGGTTCATCTAATAGCAGTACTTTAGGACGGACAATTAATGCACGAGCTAGAGCAACACGCTGCTGTTGACCTCCAGATAATTCTTTTGGGTAAGCATTGGCTTTCTCACTTAAATGAACTAGCGCTAACATTTCATGTACGCGCTGCTCTATATCTGCCTTATTAACTTTTTGCATACGCAAACCAAAAGCAACATTTTCGAGCACCGTCATATTAGGAAAAAGTGCATAGGATTGAAAGACCATACCCACTTGACGATCCTTCGGTTGTACGCCACTCATATTTTTTCCTTCAATCAAAATCTTACCTGCCGATGCATCTGTTAAGCCTGCAACAATACGCAAAATCGTACTCTTTCCACAGCCACTAGGACCTAATAGTGTGATAAATTCTCCTTTTTGAATTTCCATATGAATATTGGTTAAAACAGATACTTGTCCATATTTTTTATGAAGCCCTTCAATAACAAGATAACTCATAGATTTGTAGCACCTTTCGATCGTTTCGTTACGATAGCAATGACGAATGTTAAAAGACCCATTAGTACGAGATAGATGAAAACAACAGCACTAGCAATATGTCCACTTGTGCTAAGCTTTTTCATTAAATAAATTTGTACGGTTTCAAAACGAGAACCTACAACAAGATTAATTAGGACAAACTCACCAAATAAGACAGAGAAGGATAACAATGCCCCCGCAAATAAGCCTGGATAAACAGTAGGCAGTAAAATTTTTGTGAATGCCTGCCTTTTTGATGCGCCTAGCAATTGAGCCGCGTCAAGTAGCTGCCTCGCATCTAAATTTCTTAAACTATTTCGTGTACCTTGATAGATATAAGGAAGAATCCCCACAACATAGGCACCTAACACAACAAATATCATCGGTATACCTATTTGGCTATATACGCGTATAAGCCCTACAGCTAAAATGATGCCTGGAAAAGAATACACCATCACCACTGCCATCTGTATCCATTTTTCGTATCTTGGAAAGTATAGGACGATGACGAAAATGGCTGGCACAATGACAAGGAGTGCGATACTAACTGCCCCCCCTGCTAAAAATACTGAACGGCCAAATGCCTGAATAAAATCGGTATCCTGAAACAAAGTGGAAAGCCATTTTAGTGTGAGTCCTTCTGGCAATATCGTTTTATTCCATTTTGTTGCAAATGCATAGAGCATTGTTGCTAACACTGGTAATAGTAAATATCCCACGAGCAGAAGGAAAAAGAAATCAGCCAAACCACGCTTTTTCATTTTACTTTCCTCCTTGTTTTAGAGATGCTCCACTCACTGATCAGCATGGCCGTCACCATTGTCACTGCTAATATAACTGCAATGGCGCTGGCTAGCTCTGGCTGAGCAAAAATATCACCTTTTATTAAGGAGCCGATACGAATCGCCACTAAATTATAATTACTGCTTGTTAATGCATAAGCAGAGGCATACGCGCCCATTGCATTGGCAAACAATACACTAAAGGTTCCCACAATCCCCGGGAGCATAACAGGGAGACCAATTTTCATCCAAAACTGCCAGCCAGATGCCCCAAGAAGGGCTGCCGCCTCCTTCCACTGTTGCTGAATTCCATCATAAATGGGATATAGCAGCATTAGTGATAATGGCAGCTGAAAGTAAATGTAAATAAGTAACAAACCGCTCCAACTGTATAATGAAAAGGATGTCAACTCATCAATATCCCATTTGTCAAATAACAGTGTAAATAAACCACTATTGCCAAGTAAAACGATAAAAGCAAATGCTAGCGGAATACCTGAAAAATTGGAGGTTAAGTTCGTAAGTATTAAAATCTTCTCTCGTACTGGCTCTGAAAAGTTCATCATGGCATAAACTGCAAACATGGTGATAAGTAACGCAATCATAGCTGAGATAACAGATAATGTAATACTATTTTTAAAACCTTGAAGAATGTAGTCGTTCGTAAAAATTGATTCATACTGCTTCAGTGTAAAGCCCTCACTATTTTGAAAGCTGGTAATGAGCATATATAGGAGCGGTACTAAGAAAAACAATAATAGTAATACAAGAAAAGGCGAAAGCCAAGCAATGGATTGCCGCTTCGATATCAACACACTCACTTCTTTCTATAAATGACTTGCGGCTTATGGGGATAATAGCCGCTCCTTAGAATAAGAGCGACTACTATTTATTTAAACCTCTTTTGCTGTAAACACACCTTCTAACAGGAGTGGCACCATATCTTCAGCAGGCTTGATATTTAATAAATGACAGCACAGTGGTGCAACTTGTAATTGAGAAATAATGCCTTCTTTTATACCTGCCTTTACAGCATCTGAAATGACAAATAGTGGGACATGACGATCCTCATGCGTTGTGCCGCCATGATTACCATCTCTTGTCATGCCATGATCAGCCGTAACGATAACCTCATAGCCCAGCGCCATACACTTTGGAATAAACAATGACAGTAAAGCATCCATCGCTAAAACTCGATTGCGATATTGAGCAGAATCTGCCGTAAATTTGTGACCATCATCATCAACATTCATTGGATGAATATACAGGAAATCAGGCTGCTTTTGAGCCATTAACCATGCTGCATCAGCAAATACATGACTATCTGGATAATGATCCTCAAAATAGAACATACCGTTGTCAATTGGTAATTGTGTATCGAGTTGTAGCCTGTCCTCCATATGATTAAATGGCGCTCTATTATAAAGTTCACTCACCCAATAATAAGCGGAGGCTGCTGTAGTTAAACCATGCTCCTTTGCGATATGAAAGACACTTTGCCCTTTCGATAAACGCACTGTCATATTGCTGGTAACACCATGTACAATAGGGGGTGTACCTGTTAAAATCGTCTCATACAATGGTCTTGATAAAGACGGCACCTCTGAGCAAACCTTATAGCGAGCAGCTACCTGACGCTCGACTAAATGATGCAAGAACCCCATATGTGTGCAGGCTGTGTCAAAGCGCAATGCATCGATAACAATGAGAACCACTTTGTTATTTTGCATGGATTAACACCTGCTCTTGATAGAGTTGAGGGATTTGCTTTGTTGTATCTTCCCATGTCTTTTGATCTTTTACAGGTTGTGCATTCGTATACATATCAGCGGGTAATAGTAAATCTTTTACATCCTGTGGTAATTTTACTCCGTCTCGAATTGGACGCGCATAGCCTTTTGCTAAATTTTCTTGACCTGCATCAGATAAAATATATTCACGTGCGAGCATGGCAGCATGTGGGTTTTTGGCATATTTATTAATTACCGTTGCATAACCAGAAGTGACAGATCCCTCTTTAGGTATCACTACATCAAAGCGGTCCTCATCAATTTGATGACGATAACCTAATGCATTAAAGTCCCATAAGATCGCTACATCTATTTCACCTTTTTCTAGGTTCGCTACTGATGGATCTCCCTGTAGACGTCCTTGCTTCGCTAATTCTGCAAAGAAATCTATACCTGGTTGGATGTTTGACTCATCTCCACCAAATGCCATAGCCGCTGCTAAGATGGCAAACTGTGCTTGGTTAGCTGTTAATGCATCTCCAATACTGACTGTGTAATCTCCATTTTTTAGATCTTCCCATGATGTTGGAGCATTCTTCACATTATTTTTATCTGTCAAGAAAGAAATGGTTCCTGTATAGCCAACAATCCAGTGTCCTTCATCATCTTTAGCCCATTCAGGTATTTCATCCCAATAAGACGTTTTGTATGGTAATGTTAAGCCCTTGTCCTTAGCGATTGGTCCAAAAGCAATCCCGACATCTCCAATATCTGCGGTAGCATCATCCTTCTCTGCTTCAAACTTCGCTAACTCCTCGGCACTCGACATGTCCGTATCCTTGTGTTTGATACTATATTCGGTCCCAAGTTCCTCCCAGGTTTCCACCCAGTTCGCCCATGTATCTGGCATACCGACAGAATTAACAGTGCCCTCTTCCTTTGCTTTTTCTGTAATGTCCTCAAGCGATAAGTCCTTTTTTACCTCATTTGCACTAGATGAACTGTCAGAACAAGCTGCCAACATGGAAATAGCTAATGCACCAATTAGACCTTTTTTCCACAGTTTTTGAATTGCCATGTGTTGGACCCTCCATTTGTTTTGCTTTATTTTTATTTGCTTACAAACGTTATGTTACAAAACAAACATTAAGCAAGTATGGAGTTGTTAAGAATATTTAGTAAAAATTATTGAGGAATTATAAAAATCTATGAATTTAATGAATAAATATAGTAGGCTTGTAAAGCTAGCGAGGGTAGATACGGAAAAACCTAAGTATGTGTACATTTGCTTTACAGACGTACACATACTTAGGTTATTTGGAGAGACCTAAAAAATCAGCATAGGTATGCGGCTCATTTTCCTTGAGAATTGTTAAAAATGTAAATGCCAATTGCACAACTGACCACCATCTCATATTGTAGGACATTTCAAAACGAGGGGGCTCTAATGAAAAGACATCTTGAAAAATATCTAACGGTTCTATTTGCTCATCCTTTAAAATGGATAGAAAGCCAAGAAATAACGTATGATCTTTAACCTCAATCAATTTGTCCTCTACAAGAGCATCAATATTTTCAGGGTGTTGAAAATTACATTGTGTAGCTACATAACGTTCTAAATCCTGAGCACGCTTTCGGTCTTCACGTTCCTTTTTTTTTGCAATAAAATCAATGACGTTATTCACGTACATCGCCTCTTTTTTTCTTTTATTGTAGCATTTTTTATAGAAACATTGCCCGAAATAGCCCTTTATCCATTCCATTTAAATGGTTTGTTTTTTATTAAATTCCTCTAAAAAAGTAGTCAATTTGTGAAATTCCACAGAGAAGACATCTTGCATTCCAAAATATCCTTCTTTTTCATCTATAATAGTGGCAAACTTTTTATAAAGACGGTGAATATAGCCATGATGGCGATAAGCATAAAATTGGACTTCTTTCACTTCTGGGTGTTCTTCTAATATATGTTTTAGCATTTGTAGAAAACCCTTAACAAAGGATCGACTATTTTGATATTCTTTCTTTAGTAGTGCGCAATCAATAAAAACGATATGTTTATTTTTAAATTGATCTTCTCTTACACCCAATGTATAGCTTGCTGCAGCAAATACTTCCTGCTGTGTATTTTGAAAGAGGAGCAGATTTGTTTCCTCTATCATGACATATAAACTACCAAGTGTATCTAAAATCGGATACATATCGTCAAATATATTTCTATTTTGCAAAAAGAAAACAGCGAATTTTTCATAATCCTTATCAGTCTTACACTGCACTATTTCCATTCATCTTCCCCCTTATTTAATTACCCACTCACCATTCACTAAAATCGCTTCGGCAGTACCGTCCTCTCGTATTCCATTCACCTGTAAGTTTTGTGAGCCTATCATAAAATCAATATGGATCATACTATTATTTATGTTTTCTAGGTTTGCACCATCTTCTTTCAAGCCTGAAGTATAGGCTTGCCCAATGGCTAAATGACTGGATGCATTCTCATCAAATAAATTATGATAAAATAGTAGATTGCTCGCAGAGATTGCAGAATCATGAGGAACCAATGCAACCTCACCTATATATCTAGCACCCTCGTCTTTTTGAAGAATATTTTGTAATGCATCCATCCCTTTTTCTGCAAAGAAATCAATAATTTCACCATCTTTAAATGTAAGTGTAAATTGATCAATGATCTGCCCTTCATAAACTAATGGCTTTGTATTTTTGACTATTCCATTTACTCCTTTTTTGAGTGGTGTCGTATAAATTTCTTCAGTCGGCATATTACAAATAAATGAGCTTCCCTTGTCATTCATTTCTAAGCCATTAACCCAACGATGATTTTGTGGTAGCTCTATTTTTAAATTTGTCTCTTCGCTAATGAAATGTAAATAACGGAAATACTTTACATTCAATAATGCGGCCCTTTTATTTAATATATCAATATGCTCTTCCCAGGCTTGTAGTGGGCTCTCTTCATTTAATTTAAGTATTTCAAAAAACTTTTCCCATAATTCCTCAAGAGCATTTTTGGGCTCTAAGTCAGGGAAAATAGATGCTGCCCATTGCTCCGTCGGATAAACAATAACAGTCCAACTAACTTGCATTTTAATCAATTTTTCGGTAAAAGAACGAAAAGCAAGTGCAGAAGCATACTCTGCTTTTTCTACCTTAACAGGGTCTATTTCCTCCATATTTTGCAGGTGGGGTGAAATAATATAAAGAAAAGCGGCACCACTACTCGCCATTTCTTCATACCCCTTCACAAGCCAATCTGGTGTATAGGTTAAGCCTTGCTCTGTCATATATTCATATTCAATACGAGCAAGCTCTTCATCAATCCACTTTATATACACATAATGTGCACCATTGAGATAGGCATGTCGGCAAACCCTTCGAACAAAATCGGCAGCAGCCATTGAGGCAGAAATCACTAAAGTCTGTCCTTGTTGAATATTAATCCCTACTTTTATGACCAATTCCGCGTACTGCTCTAACTTAGTTTCAAAAGTTTTCATTTTAAATTTAACTCCCTATTCAAATAATTTATTGAACACGCCAATGTATTTTTTTACTGATTAATAGATAAGAAAAACAGGAAAAAATGAGTAAGATTAGAACATCTATGAATGTAGAATTGGTCCATCCAACAGTTAGCATACCGTGTAATACATTCGCTACATATGTTGTTGGTAACACGTAGGAAATCCACTGCAGAACGATGGGAAGGTCTTTCAGTTCAATCATAACAGGTGTTAAGAAAGTAACAAACATCAACAAAAATTGCGCTACAATATTTGTAAATTGAGGATTTGGAGATAAAAACCCCATTAATACACCAATGCCTACTACACTAAAAATCGCCAATAAAGCGACTGGTAGTAGAAGCCACTCAAAATGAAGATTGACCCCATAAATTTGCTGACCAAACGTAAATACAATAATAAACGAAGGTAAGGAAGTTAAAATACCATAAAACAACAAAGATAAAATAAAATTAACCTTTCGAATGGGAAGGGATGAGTAATATGTAAAATAGCCTCCAAATTTTTGATACGAGATATCCTGCCCTAGAATATTCATCCCCATTAATAGAATACTAAAAATCATATTACCGATAATTAATCGTGCCAATTGTTCAGAGCTAGATTCACCCAGTAAAAATTCGAGAAACACTAAAGTAACTATTGGAAAAATGGTAGACATTGCAATAATCCATAATAATTGATGCCTTACGATGGCTATTTGTATACGAAATAAAATAAGTAATTCAACAAAGAATTGACTAAAGGCATTCATTAACTATTCACTCCTTTGCTGTTCTTGAAGTAGTGAATAGACATCTTCTAGACTTGGTGGAAACAGAGAGTATTGGTTAATGTTCAATGTCTCATCCTGTATTATTTCAACAATAGTACGAACCATATTTTTCTCGATTAACATCGTGAGTTTTGTATCCTCTACTAATTCTGCTTGTCCAAAATCTTTCAGTCTGTCTTTGATATTGTGAATAGAGGCCTCCTGTGCATAAATTTCTAAACGCATTCTTTGGTCTACTTTTCTCTTCAGCTTTTCGACATGGTCAATGGCTAAAAGCTTTCCGTTATCTATAACAGCTACACGATGAACAACTTTTTCAGCTTCCAGAATATTGTGAGTGACTAAAATAATCGTTGTACCCTTTTGGTTAAGCTCACGAATGATGTCCCATACTAATTTCCGTTTTAATGGATCCAGCTCATTTGTAGGCTCATCCAATATCATAACGGATGCCTGACCAATCAAAGTTGCTCCTAAACTAATGAGTCTTCTTTGACCACCTGAAAGCTTTGACAATAGCTTATCTCGATAAGCTTCCATGTCTAACCTCAGCAAAATATTATCTGTCTGTTGCTTCGACTCTTTTTTGGAAAGTCCCTTTAATCTACCCGTAAAATAAATGGCTTCCCATGTTTTTAAAAATGATAAAGCAAAAGTCTCCTGTGAATAATAAGCAGTCTGTTTCAATACATACTTCGGATTCTTAGATACTTCTTGTTGATGAAATTTCACGGATCCCTCTGTTGGTGCTAGCTGTCCTATCATTTGCTTTATCAATGTCGTTTTTCCTGCACCATTCGGGCCTAATAACCCAATTATTTCACCTTTATATATAGTCAATGAAATGCCATTATTTGCTTTAAATTTACCTTTTTTATAGTAGAAAGTTACATTTTCTAATTCATATATTGGTTCAAGCATGGTAAACAGCCTTCCCAGTTTAAATTTCAAAAGATGAGGTCTGACTAAAAAGTCAGACCTTGAGGTAATAATTATTTACCGAATGGCTTTGTATCGCCTTTTGGGAAACTCATTGGAGGAAACATCATTACTTTTCACCTCACTTTCTTTTCTCTATTGAGTGAACAACCATCAGATAAGCTAATGATAATCACTACTTATTTTTGATTCTATATTACTTTAAAGTAATATACAACTAGAAAAATAGAAAAATCAGTTTTTTCTTACTTCTAATAATAGACTAATTTAACTTATAATTTCTTCTATCTATTGGACTATTTACAAAAAGAAAATATTTTTACCCTTTGTTGCTATACTTAATATCCATTACTTTTCTTCTTTAAATTAATGAGCTTTCAAATATTATTATAAAAATATCTATTCACCGCTAATCTATATTACTTAAAGTAATATTCGACTTTACTGTGTTCATAACGATGTGAAGCTGTTAGATTACACAAAAGATAGTTAAAATTGGAGTGCCCTGTATAATAAGGTCGCTTGCTCGGCACGTGTTACTGGCGTTTCGGGATAAAATTCACTATTACTCCCCAATGCAATCCCAGCCTGTTCTAGTGCTGCAATATAACCCGGCTCCAATGATTACTAGAAACATCACTAAATGGACTTGTACCCTTAGAAGTTAGTTGTAATGTTTTTGCTAAAATTTTTGCTACTTGTGCACGTGTAATAGCTTCTAATGGTCGGAATGTGTCACCCATCCCATCAATAATTCCCCCTTGCTGTAGCGTGTTGATCTCTTCATGGTAGATATGATTTGGTGCTATATCAGAAAAGACTTTTGCTGAGCAATTGATTCAACTCGAAGCGCGTGCAAATAATACTGCTACATGCATTCGACTAATTGGTTCATTCGGACGGAAAGTGCCATCTTCATAACCTTGGATAATCTCTAGTGTCGCTAGTTCCTCAACTATCTCTTTTGCCCAATGGTTATCCATATCATCGAACCTTATCAGTGCTTGCGGTCGTACACTGGCAAACTCGAATAACTGTATCTTCATCCCACTTAATTTTACATGCTGCATCCTCATTACCAGCCTCCAAAGCGAATCCATCTTTGGTAGGTAAAGGTAAATCACTTATTCTTGTATTATAAGCAATCTCTAGTGGCGGAAGTATTGTACCACCATTTGTATGAAAAATGATTTTTACAGTTGATAATGAAGAGTAGTTATTATCGTTTGGGGATGTGGTATTGTCACCTGATGATGGATTCTGTTGTAATTGTAAAATGAAGTGTCTCACTTATATTTGCAAATACGGTCACATTACCAAACACAGGTTGTATAAGTAACAACAAGATGACAAATAACGAAACCACTTGTTGCCATGTTCTTCTCATAACATCCCCTTTATCCCAGAATCACACATGTTGATTAACAAAATTATACAAATATGAACCATGATGGAGATTTGATTATTGTTGTAAGGCTCTGTATAAAAATGCTACAAATTGGGCACGTGTTACTGAAGATTCTGGTTTAAAGTAACCGCTATCCCCTAACGCAATATCATTTGCCGCCAGAGCGATAATATAGTCATGTGCCCAATGTGTTGATGGAATATCTTTAAATGTATGTGTGCTCGTTGGTGATAAGTTTAATGCTATAGCTAATACTTTCGCTATTTGAGCACGTGTCATATTTTCATTTGGCTTAAAGTATCCGTTAATACCTTGATACAGACCAGCTTGTTGCACCAACTTGATGGTTTCATAATACCGATGATTTAGTGGAATATCCTTAAATGTTTGTGCTTCCTGTATTGGATTTAGTTTAAAAATACGGGAAAATATTAACGCAACATGCTGACGAGAAATCGGATCATTTGGTTTAAAAGTACCATCCGCATACCCTGTAATATATCCACGTTTAGCAAAATCACCAATCATTGTGTAAGCCCAATGATGCACGGGCACGTCTGAAAAGATAATATCTGTAATGGGCTCTTGCGGTTGCTTAGGATCAGTAGGTACCAGCTGAGGAAGCTCTATTGGTGCTGGTGCTGCTGGCTCTACAGGCGCTGAGTTTCCTGGAATTTGTAGTGAATCTACGGGTGCTGGTAGCTGCTCACGATATATTTCAACTTTGTATTTCTTTTTCGTAACCCCGTCTGGTGCTGTTATTTCTAGTATAATAGTATTTGCCCCGAAGTTTAGTGACACTGTCATTTTCTTTCCACTGCTGCTTGGTAATCCATTAATCATCAGCGTTGCATCATTGTCATCGAGTATTGGTGTTAAATCTATACTATTCACATTTACATCAACATTAACTGAATATTTTTCTCTTTGAGAATCAAATGATGGCTTCAAAATTCCATAATTCAACGTTAGACTTTTTAAATTTGCGTTACTCGATGGGAATCTCGTTACCGTTACTGTATAGGTCTGCGTTGTTTTATCTTCTGCTGTTACTTCTATTGTTACCGTATTCTGTCCTACATTCAGCGGAATCGGATTTGATGCTGTGCCACTGCTCACGGCATGCCCGTTCACCTTTATTTTAGCTGTAGCATCTGCTGCTGTTGGTGTTACTGTTAAACTAGTAATAGCATTCTCTACGCTTGCTGTATAGGTGAAATCTCCCCCATTAAATACAGGAAGGTATGACCCCGTGCTTAGAGTGAGATCACTCAGGTTAGCATTACTCGATGGGAATCTCGTTATCGTTATTGTATAGGTCCTCTGCGTTGTATCATCTTCTGCTGTTACTTCTATTGTTACTGTATTCACTCCTACATTCAGTGGTATCGAATTTGATGCTGTACCACTGTTAACGGCATGCCCGTTCACCTTTATTTTAGCTGTAGCATCTGCTGTTGTTGGTGTTATTGTTAAACTAGTAATGGCATTCTCTACGCTTGCTGTATAATTGCTATCTCCTGAGCTAATTTCAGGAGATAGTATTCCTGAGCTTAAAGTAAGACTAATTAGATTAGCATTACTTGATAGCGCCCTCGTTACTTTCACTTGGTATGTCTTTTTTGTGCTATTTAAAGCTGTTACTTCTATTAATATTGTATTACTTCCAACATTAAGGGGAATTGTAGCTGATGTTGCACCACTACTGACTAGATTCCCATTAACCTTAACTGTTGCAGTTGAATCTATAGCATTTGGTATGACTGTAATGGTTGAAACCGTGTTCATTACATTGACATCATAAGAAAGTATTTCTTTAGAAAATTGTGGGGAAAGCGTTCCTTCATTTAAATGTAAACCCTCTAAATCCGCTGAATATAAATGCACGGTGGAGATTGACTTATTTCCTGCATGATCTTCCGCAAACAATGTATATGTCCCAAAATTATCCACAACAATTTTATTCTCAGTGAACGTATTTCCTCCAGTCAAAAAATAAGATTCATTCTGATTTCCAAATGCCCATTTCTTCGTTTTCACTCCACTTTTACTATCAGTAATGGTAATTGGAACTTCTAATTTCTGATTGGTAATTATGGTCATATTGCCACTTGTAATGATTGGTGCATCTTTATCGATATTATCAATAGTAATCGTTTGAACAGTTGAATTTAATAAAATATCCCTTGCATACCAAGTAATCGTTCGATTTTGATCTACACTAACAGAAGAACCTACTAATGAGTTTCCAGCTGTATTAAAATATGATTCATTTTGAATGCCATAATCCCACTTTTGAATCTTCAAATCACTTTCACTACTAATATTTGCAGTAACTGTAACATCACCATTTGTCCATCCTGTAGGGGATTTTGTTAAATTGATCACTGGCGGAGTTGGATTTAATTTTAATGTGTAATTCACTTTTTCATACCTTAAACGTTTATGTGTTCCATTAGAAATGGTTTCATAGTAGCTTAAATTAGCCCATAAAGCATTAGCAGGAACGGTAGCACTTTCCACAACATTTACACCATCTACACTATAGCGGTATTTTTGATTCGTTATTGGGTTTTTACCATTCCCAATATCACCATCAAAATTACTTACTGTTATCCACTTAACATCAGAAGGAATATCAGTCCAATTGTGAACATACTGCTTTTCTACAGATTTTCCATCACGACTAAACATGTATTCTATACCATTATCTAATGGCAAAGTAATTGGAAAAAATGTTATCCATTTCGCATCTGTCGGTAAACTATCTCTATCGGTAAAATTTTTTGTTAAATAATCTCCACTATATATATGAAGAATCCCTGCAGAATCTCCTTCTAGGTACTGGATATAGGATATAACCTCTCCATTAACTGTAATTTCTGCTGCCTTTGCTGCATTTGGTAAAAATCCTAAACTACATAAAATAATAACAACACTAGTGACTAACAATAGCTTCCCCTTTTTTAATGGTTGTTGCATCTAATCCCTCCTTCTTCTTTATTTAGTGATTCATCAGAAATATCCTCACTATCTATTCACTACTTTATATTATCGAAAAGTAATATTTAACAAAAATATTACTCTATCATAGTATAATGGCGTGAAGTTGTTAGATAGCCTCACGCCTAAAAAATCATTTTTATTGCTGCATTGCACGGTATAAAAAGACCGCCAATTGTGCTCTTGTCACAGAAGCTTCAGGGTGGAACTTGCCATTAACCCCTAATGTAATCTCTGCTCGCTCTAATGCCGCAATATAGCCAACACTCCAATGATTGCTATCTACATCCTTAAAAGAACTCTTACCTTCTGATTTCAGCTGTAGTGTATTTGCTAAAATTTTAGCTAATTGTGCCCGTGTGATATTGTCTGTTGGACGAAATGCTCCATCCGCTCCATCAATAATGCCTGCCTGCTGTAAGGTCATAATCGCATCATAGTACATATGATTTGGTGCTACATCCGAAAAGGCTGCTGTTGGGCGGATCACCTCGAATTCAAAAGCACGTGTGAATAATGAGGCAACATGCTGGCGGCTAATTGATTCATTCGGTCGGAAAGTACCATCTTCATATCCTTTAATAATGCCCTGCGTTGCTAATGCCTCAATCATATCCTGTGCCCAATGGTTTTCGATATCTTGGAAAGTCATCACGGAAGGCTTTTGCTGTGGTTCTTTCTGTTCTTCAACTGTCAATTTTATCCATTTTGCATAGAGCGTTAAATTCTCCCTCATAAGCGTATCTTCAGCCCATTGTATCGTTAGCGCTTTATCTATATACCAACCGTCAAAACGAAAACCTTCCTTTGTTGGTACAGGTAAATCGCTGACTCTTGTATTATAGGTAATCTCCATGTCCTCTAAAGATAGGCCACCATTTGTCTCGAAGGATATTTGAATAGACGTTGATGGATGAGAAGCACTACCTCCATCCGGCATTGAAGGACCATTGGCACTACCTCCATCAGGTGTTGAAGAATTCGCTATCCATTGAGCATACAAAATTATATCTGCCTCACCTATTATTAAAGGCGTATTTGCTATATAGGCTATTCCCTTACCATCCTGTACTGTATTCCAGCCCGCAAAAGTATAGCCTGTTCTTACTAGATTGCCACTATTTCCTTGTACCATTACTTTTTCATTTTCTTCATATAATGTACTATCCTTTGGCACTGTCCCACTTGTTGCACCATTTGCATTATATATGACTGTATAAGTTGGGTTCGCTGTCCACTGGGCATACAAGATGACATCGGCTTTTCCCATTTGAAAGGTTGCATTTTCGGCATAGGATATTCCCTTACCATCTGCTTGTGTATTCCAGCCTTTGAATGTGTAGCCAGTTCTTACTAGATTTCCACTATTTCCTTGTACCATTACTTTTTCATTTTCCTCATATAATGGACTATTCTGTGGCACTATACCACTTGTTGCGCCATTTGCATCATATTTGACTGTATATGTTTGGTTAGCTACCCACTCCGCATACAATATAATATTTTCTGTACCCATTGGGAAGGTATCATCCACTGCATATGCTGTGCCTTTACCATCTGCCTGTGTATTCCAGCCTTTAAAGGTATAGCCTGTTTTCACAAGATTATCGCTATTAACCTTCACTGTCACAAGGGCATTTTCTTCATATTTCCCATCATCTTGTGGCACACTGCCTCCCGTTGCTCCATTTGCATCGTAGATAATGTTATAATAATTATTTGGCACTTCATACGCCCCTAAATCAATCGCCGATCCTTGCACACGTTTTTTCCCAGCAAGGTCTGTCGTTATATCTGCTAGTTCAGGATAACTAGCATTCCCTTGATCTAATGCTGGAGAATCTGCTTTTAAGCGATAATCTTTCTTGCTTGAATCCATAAACACATCTGTTGGCAGATAAGTGGGCGTATCAACAGCCGTCCCAGTCGTATCAAATAGTTTCCCTCTTATGTTCTTTCCTACTTCCACATCGAGCAAACTATTTTCAACTTTACCTTTATAATTATAAAAGGCAATTTTCTTGTTATTTCCGATAATAATACTATTTTGAATTTTACTAGCTGAGCCACCTCCAGAAATAGCACCCACTCCATATTTCGGAACATCGCCACTGATGGTCACATTCGTTAAGATGATATTACTAGTTGGAGAGTCAGTACTTATAGTAGCACCATCAAAATCTGCCTTGTTGTCAGTAAATAACGTATTTCTTAAGTTGGGGCTGCTACTGCCATCATTGAACATACCGCCCCCAATATACGCTTCATTTCCAATGAATATCATATTCGTTAAAATTGGATTACTGACACCATCATTAGACATAGCCCCTCCACCATAACCTGCCTTATTTTCACGAAATGTAACAGTTGTCATCATCGGGCTACTATTGGTATTGTGCATGCCGCCCCCATTGATTGCATTGTTTTGATCAAACGTCACATCGGTTAAGCTTGGGATACTATAGTTCGTATTAAACATCCCTCCACCTAACTGACTTGCCTGATTTTTATTGAATAGCACATTTTTCAATAGTGGACTACTATTGCTACCAGTATTAAACATCCCTCCTCCATACTCCGCCTTATTCCCACTAAATGTTACCTCCATTAAGTTGGGACTGCTAGCATCATTGTATAGAGCACCTCCATAAAAAGTAGCTTCATTTTCATTAAAGGTTACGTTTGTTAAAGTTGGATTACTGGCATAATTGTACATGCCACCACCATGTTGAGTTGCCTTATTTCTATTAAATTCAACTTCCGTTAAGATAGGATTACTCACGTTACCGTTATATATACCACCTCCGTATACTGCTTCATTGCTAGTAAATGTTATATTTGTTAAAGTCGGACTACTGCTACCACCATTATAGATAGCGCCTCCATAGCCAGTCGCTTTATTTCCATCAAATTTGACACCACTTAATCTTGGACTACTACTAGCATTGTAGATAGCGCCACCTAGGTACGCTTCATTTCCGCTAAATAGAACATTTGTTAAAATCGGGTTACTCCCTCTAGTATTATACATAGCCCCTCCATAGCCTCCACCATCTCCCTGTGCCTTATTCCCGGTAAATAGGACATTTCTTAAGAGTGGGTTATTGCCATCGCTATTGTACATCCCACCACCATACATATGCGTCCCCTTATTAGCAAGACCTCCCGTAATGGTGACACCATCGAGAATGGCTGTTTCATTTAATACACTTACATCAGGGTCATATCGATGATAAAATACATGATAGGCATTTTCTCCACTAGGAAGTGCTCCACTTAGTATAGTTTTGTATGTGTTAAAATCTCGCTGCGCTAATGTTTCTTCATCACCTTTAAAACCGCCATAAATTTCCACACCATTTCTCATTCGGAATGCTACACTGCGTGAATCATTTACATCCATTTTTCTAGTTGGTGTGTATGTTCCTTGGGCAATCCAAATTTGCTGTCCACTTTGTGCGCTATGTAAAGCGGATTGTAAATCTTGAAATGCATTGTCCCAACTTGTACCATCATTATTCCCAACAGTAGCAGTTGCGTCCACATAAATAATAGAGTTACCTGCTGACAATAACGATGACTTTTGTTCTGCGATGCGAATTACATGCTTACTAATGGAGGATTGCCCAATGATTCTAAACCAAATATGATAGTCCCCTGCATCTGTTAAAACAAGTGGCGTTAAAGTATTGAATACTGTCCATGTATTTCCTTTGTCGTTAGAAGTCTCTACCTGTAGACTAGCACTATCGACTGTAGTTGTTGTCGCTTGAATAGTAACAGGACTTGAAGCAATGTCACCATCTATATAAGGCTCTCCATCTGTTGTGAGTGTGACAGTTAGTATGGGCTGTTCATGATCATTCGTTTCAGCATACACTGGGAAACTACCAACTACAATCTGTGCCATTAACAAATAGATGACAAATACCGATACTGCCTGCTGCCATTTTCTCATAGCATTCTCCTCTTTCTATACATTTTACTTCTACCATTTGATTGAAAAAGAATAGGAACACTCTCTTACATCAATCATGTTCTAATGCATATGCGAATAACAAACATATACGATAATTATATTATTTAAAAATTTCAAATTGCTATAAAAGCAAATTGCGACTATTTTGGTTTAATTTTACACATTAAACATCAATCCCCTGTACAATCTCCCTTCTTAATGGTGTCACTCATTCACTAAGTCTATTTAAAGCCCCATCGATTTTTACAGTAGCTTAGAAGGTTTGATTTAATCCTAAAAATCTGGATGAACGTTAACAGAGATGTTATTTTGGTACTCATAGATCCTTCTTTCTACATCTTGATATAAAATAACAATAAGCAATTTATATTACTCAAAAGTAATATTCAACTTAAAAAAAGAAAAATCATTTTCTTTTATATAGTTATATTTCCTCTATTTTCTCTAGTAAATATCTCTTCTATTACTAAAGTTAAATTATCTATCTCTTGGCTTTTTTACTTTGGCAACAATTGAATGAATGCTAATCATTCAATCAATTCACTAAAACACTCTGAAACCCATATGTGTAACTAAATCTTTCCAAAAACACCCCGCATAGATGAATGATACCTTTGTATTTCTGAATCTACTTGTCCCCTGAAATTTCACTAATCCATCTGCAGTTGCTAATTGACCAATCAATTGCTCTATACCTTCTTTTCTGTAGTAGAAAGTTACATTTTCTAACTTATACTCTGTTCAAGCATATTAAGCAGTCTTTCCTTTTAAAATTTTAAAAGATTAAGGTCAGGTCTGACTAAATAAGCCAGACCCTTAAGTAATAATTACTTAACAGTAATACGGCCACCTTTATCTCCTACATATGGCATTGGTGGATACATCATTACATTCACCTCCTCTTTTCTTCTTTAATTGAGTGAACCATTTGAAATACTAATGGTAATCACTACCTATTTCTAATATTATATTACTCAAAAGTAATATTCAACTTTAAAAAAAGAAAAAATCAGTATTTTCTTTTTTTAAAATTATGAAGTGGTTGATTATTAGTCATGACTTCCCCTATCCAGCATACCATCTATTAATAAATTCACAATATCAGTGGCTATCTCTTCTGGCTTTTTTTGCTTTGGCAGTAATTGAACAAATGTTAATCGCTCAATAATACCTATTAAGCTCTCTGCAACTATATGTGTATCTAAATCTTTCCGAAAATAGCCAGCATCTACTTCATAATCCAGATTCTCTTTAATTTGCTTGACTATTTGTGCCTTTATTTCATCAGCCTTTGTCGATAAATATAATCCAATTCTTGTTAAATTTGGGTTTTTAGCAAAAAACGCTAATAATTCCTTAACATTATGGATAATACGTGATTTTACTGTTGCTTGCTCTAATGCAGGCTGTAAGCGGCTTTTTTTGGCTAAATCCATCATTCGTAAACGAAAAAGATTCTCTAATTCTTCAAAAATGGACTCTTTATTTTTAAAATACAGGTAAAAAGTAGGCTGACTTAATGATGCACTTTTTACTATAGTACTCACCTTCGTTTCATGATATCCATGCTGCGCAAACTCTTTCGCTGCAATTTCAAGTAATAATGCGCGACTTTCTTCTCCACTTGCGCCTTTTGGTCTACCTCTTTCTGCCATAAAAAAAACTCCTCCATTTAAGTACCCTTAAAACTTTTTTTCTATAAAAAAAGCCCTTTATAAGGATAGTTAGTTGTAAAACCTTACTTCCAATAAAAAGGACTAAATTTATTACTAGGGTAACATGAAGGACTTCATTAGAGCAATGACTTTGATTTCTACCCGAAGTAAATTGGAAAAAATAAACTGTTACTCCATCCTCATAACAGGAATAGTGACTGTCACTTTTCCTCCACCAGTTATCGAATCATTAGCGAGTGTTATTACCCCATCATGCTTTTTAATAACTGACTCTGCAATATAAAGACCCATACCATGATGATCTGTTGTATTTCTACTTGGGTCTCCACGATAAAATTGTTTGGTAGCCTCTTTTAAATCTTTTGCTGAAAAACCTGTACCACTATCTTTCACAGTAAAATGAATAACATTCACCTTTCCTTCAATAGATAAAGTGACTTTCCCGTTATTTGGTGTGTGCTCAACCGCATTGACAATCACATTTAATAGAGCCCGATAAAAAAGCTCTTCCTCTATCATAATGGAAGTAGGTAGCCTGACCATTTCTACAGTAACTTCAAGATTTTTTTCTAAAGCAAGAGCTTTCATTTGTTGTTCGACCTGTTGAATAAAAGAATGCATGGCGACATTTGATTTTGAGGTGACAATACCTTGCTCCACATTCGAAAGATCCATTAATTGCTTTGTGAATTTTTCAATTTCAACCGTATTTTTTAATATATAATGGTTAAATTCTTTTTGCATTTCATCTTGGGCGGTGTCCAATAAAAGTTCGGCATTTCCCCGAATAATCGTCAATGGTGTTTTCAGGTCATGTGCCAGTGCTGATATTTGTTCTCTGCGCAATCTTTCTGCCCGCCATTGCTGTGTCAAAGAAGTATTTAATGCTTCCTTCATTTGTTCGAAGGAAAGAGCAATATCATCAATTTCTTGGATTCCAGACGGTTGTAAATGAAATGCCAAATTTTGATGTTGTATTTTTTCAATAGCTTCTTGTAAGCCCATCATTTTTTGTTTTAGTCTTCTGCCAAAATGAACAGCAAGTACCGCTGCTTGTACAACAACTCCAATAATAAAAACTAATAAAACCGTTAATTGCGGATTAGGTAAATAATTTCTTATGATGGCAGAGCGATACTCAGGTACTAAACTATAGCGTAAAATACATATTTCTTGTTCGCGCTCAATAAATGCATAAAATTGAGAACTTCCTTGCTTCTCTCCCTTTTGTTTTAACTGCCATGCATAGGAAGCCTCTTCTTTTGTTAAATTGCCTGAAATAAACTCTCCCTGATTTGAAACCACTGCATATTCTACAAGATCAGGGATCATCTCATCCGTTACCGAGCTGCTTGTAGCAATTCGATCTTTTGCTAACGTGATTTGTGTCTCTGCATAATTTGCAGGTAAAATAATACTAGCTGAAAAGGCAAACATAAATAGACCTATTAATAGTGCCACTAAAAGAATGATGCCAATGCAAAGAAAAAATAAATATCTCAGAAAAAATGTATGCAGACGTGTTCCTTTCCTCGGTTTTACGGTTTCCACTTATAGCCAATCCCCCAAACCGTATCAATGACTTCTATATCAAATGCATGCAGCTTTGAACGAATATTTTTAATATGCTCTGTTATCGCTGTACTGTCACTTTTGCCATCAAACCCAAAAATCGTTTCGTATATTTGATCTTTAGAAAAAACTTGCCCGCGATGACGTGCTAAAAATTCACATATTTCATACTCACTTTTGGTTAACGGAATCCTCTCATTTTGAACAAATAGTTCTTTACCAGAAAGATTAAAATGAACTTTACCATGATAAAGAACATTCCGTTTCTCTCTATTTTCACGTCGAATATGAGCATTTACCCTTGCCCGTAGTTCCCCAATACTAAAAGGTTTGATTAAATAGTCATCTGCACCTAAGCCAAGACCAAACATAATATCTTCCTCTAAGGTTTTAGCGGTAAGAAAAAGAATCGGACAATCTACAGCATGGCGAATTTGCCTACATAGCGTATAGCCATCAATAGCAGGCATCATCACATCAAGTAAGATTAGATCAAAAAAGCCTAGATCCATCTTCTCTACCTCTGTCGAATTAAACACAATATTTACTAAATGATTATCTTTATGTAGTGCATTTTTAACCAGCATTAAAATATCAATTTCATCATCAACTACTAATATATTTGCCATAATTTATCCTCAACCATCCATTCCTACTATTCAGCTGCTCTACCTTCCCATCTCCAAAACCATAGGCAAGATAATGCAAAAGCTAGTATGCTTCCACCTAAGCACCATATTATACTAGTTTGGATACTTCCTTCGAGCCATATTAAATTTGTGCCCGCCGAAGTTAAAATCCATAAAGAAACAAAGTGACCGCTCCATCCATACGGTAAAAAGGGCCAAATAGCATCACCTAAACCAGTAAGCAACAAAGCGACCAGCAGGGCTTCCACAATGCCTAAACCAATCGAAGCACCTTTTCCAAATTGGAAGCTTACAAATAAATGTAAAATATAAAAAATAATATGACTGCTGAATAAAATACAGGCAGCAACACTATAAAATAAATAGTCAAAATCTACTTCATGTAATAATTCTCTAAAGCCCATACTAAAAATAGCTACAGACATAAAGATGGCTCCAAAGCTATACATCAATAATAATATAAGCTTACTCAAGTATGCCTTTATTTTTATTTTTGTTGAGACTAGCATGCTTTGATAATGACCTGCCTTCGCCTCCTGATCGGATGCCATTGCACATACTAATCCTATAATCATAGGTAGTCCACACGCTAGGCCTTGAAAATAGGCAGTTACTTTTCCGTGAAAATCCCATGGTGAATAGGAATAGTAAGCTAAAAACAATCCAGAAATAGCAATGGGGACAAGTAGATGTGTAAGTAGTAATGGAGTTCGTCTTGTTTTAAGACTTTCCGCTCTCAATAATCGTAACATGTCCATTTGCTATTTGGCCTCCCTTTTTTGAAACCACTTTGTCGTGAGTGAAGTGATTATGATAAACCAAGTGATCGTTATCAATAATCCAGGAAATATAACATCGTTATTGAGTAAAGAACTACCCTCAGGTACTGGTAGACCATTTGGTAATATACCGAGAGTTGAGCATAATAGACGTGCACCAATTGCAAAAGGATAGCAATACCATAGCTCTCCATCAGCAAATACTACAATCCCTACGATATTGGCAACTACATTGAGCAAAATAGCCAAATAGGTTCCTAATTTAGCTGCCAGAAAAAGACATAAGGGAATTTGCCACAAAAACGTTACGAAAATAACTAGAGAACTTAATAAGCTGCTTGTTATTGGTAAGCTATGACCAAATAGCCAGCCCCCTACTGTAATTCCTCCAAAGAACATACTAGTGATAATGAAAAGCCATACACCTGATGAAAGTATTTTTCCCAACCAAACCTTTTTGAGGCCAAGTGGTAGTGCAAGTATACTATGGTATTTCAACTTCTTATCTTTTTCGATCACTAAGGCACAGCAAATCGTCAGTGCACCTGGCAGAAGCATCGTATACCACCAGTTATAAGCTCCTGTTTGAAAATACTCCCCTCCCATAAGTACAGCGCCTATAAGTAAGGTTATAAGTGGCGTAAGCCAAAGTAGTTTGGGAATAAAAGTTCGCTTCCATTTTAATTGTTCTGCTTTCATGATGGCTAACATACTAATGACCTGCCTTTCTGTTGGCAGTGACAACCTGCATGAAGAGTGACTCTAATTCATGACCTTGTGGAGCTGGTCCCTGATAGCCAAGCTTGCCACCAGCAATAATGCCAATATCATCCACGACTTGTTCTACCTCAGGCAAAATATGACTAGACAATATAACAGTGATACCTTGTTCTGGAAAGGAGCGAATGAGCTTACGAAGCTCTTGTATACCGATTGGATCCAAACCATTTGTCGGCTCATCTAAAATTAACAGTTTCGGTTTGTTTAACAGCGCAATTGCTATACCTAATCGTTGCTTCATCCCTAAAGAAAACTGACCTGCTCGTTTTTTCCCCGTATTCGTTAAATCTACAATCTCCAATACTTCGTCAATCCGACTTTGTGGTATGCCTAACGCTATCGTTCGAACTTTTAGATTCTCTTTAGCTGTTAAATTATCGTACAAGGGTGGTGTTTCAATTAAGACCCCGATATCCTGCAAATCTTTTCGTGACCATAGATGTCCATTAAAAATGATATCTCCAGCATTAGGTCGTAGCATGCCCGTTATCATCTTTAAGGTTGTAGATTTTCCCGCTCCGTTAGGTCCAAGTAAGCCATAAACTGAATTACGTTTAATTTCTAACGATAAATTATCTACAATGTTTTGTCCTTTAAACGCTTTATTCAGATTGTTTGTTTTCAACATCAAATCTTTCATAATTAGTCATCATCCTTTCGATGACCTTAGTGTAAAAAATAAATATAAGGATTTTATAAGGATTCCATAACAATTACTTACTTGCGATCGATTACTAAAGCATAAAAAAAGCATTTGGAATGACTTCATTCCAAATGCTTCGACCCTATCAAATTTACATAAATTCTTTTACTAAATCATTAAAATCATTTTCGCTCATTTTGATATCGATATCTGTTAATGGTAACTCAGAGTAGCCAGGTACTTTTTCTTGATACGACGTTGTTTCAGTATCATGATAAATAATGCCTGTTACTAAGCCCTCGTGTTCCATCACTGTACGCATTGCCATACCACGATCTGAGTGATCATAACCTTCAACATCTGCTAATTTTGTTAAATTTTCTTTAAACCAATCATATGTGTTCACTTTGTTATACGTTACACAAGGTGAAAAGACATTGATAAATGAGAAACCTTTATGGTTAATACCAGCTTCAATTAGTGCTGTTAATTCTTTAATATCTGTAGAGAAGCCCTGTGCCACAAATGTTGCACCACTTGTTAACGCTACCTCTAATGGTTTCAATGATGGCTCAATCGCTCCACCTGGTGTAGATTTTGTAATAAATCCAGCAGCTGAACGTGGAGATGTTTGACCTTTTGTTAAACCATAAATTTGGTTATCCATTACAATATAAGTTATATCAATATTACGGCGGATGGCATGAATTGTATGCCCCATACCAATAGCAAATCCATCACCATCACCACCAGAAGCGATAACATGTAAATCACGATTAGCCATTTTCAATCCCTGTGCAATCGGAAGTGCACGGCCATGAATACCATGGAATCCATAAGAATTGATATATCCTGAAATTCGACCTGAACAACCAATTCCTGAAATGACAGCAAGTTCATTTGGTTCAATGCCGACATTTGCAGCAGCACGTTGGATAGCTGCTTGTACTGAGAAGTCTCCACAGCCTGGGCACCAGTTTGGTTTCACTGTATTACGAAAATCCTTAAATGTTGCCATTAGCGAGTCAACTCCTTCACACGATTTTCTAATTCACCTGGCAAGAATGGTGTACCGTTATATTTAGTGATTGTCACGATTTTATCGTGACCACCAACATTCATCTTCATAATATTAGCTAATTGACCTGTATAGTTATTTTCTACAACGATCACCTTTTTCGCTTGTGCAACAAGAGGTGCTATTTCTGCAGATGGGAATGGGTGAATTAATCGAATATGTGCATGATTCACTTTCATTCCTTGGGCATTCAGTCGCTCTTGCACTTCTTCAATAGCACCTCTTGTTGAGTTAAAGCCTACTAATAAAATATCGGCTTCCTCATGTGGTGCATTGACAAAGACTGGGTTATCAAATTTCAAACTCTCTAATTTACGGAAGCGTTTATCCATTTGAGTTTGGCGATTACCCGTTGCCTCAGATGGCTTCCCTGTTTCATCATGTTCAACACCTGTAACGTGGTGAATACCATGTAATGTACCCGGTAATACACGAGGTGAAATCCCATCTTCTGTATCTTCATAGCGCTTGAAGTAGGCTTTATCTGCCGCTTCCTCAAGATCATCCATCACAATTTTACCGCGACGAATTTCAATTTTATTATAATCAAATGGCTCTACAGATTGTTTTCCTAAAGATAATTGTAGATCTGTCATTAAGATTACTGGTAATTGTAATTCCTCTGCAATGTTAAATGCTTGGATCGTATCAAAGAAAGCTTCCTCCATTGTAGAAGGTGCAATGACTACCTTAGGGATTTCTCCATGTGTACCGTAAAGCATAGCCATCAAGTCAGATTGTTCTTGCTTAGTTGGTAACCCAGTTGAAGGGCCCCCACGTTGTGTATCCACTACTACTAAAGGTTGCTCTGTCATACCTGAAAGACCAATTGCTTCCATCATCAATGAAAGACCAGGACCAGCTGAAGCGGTAAAGGAACGTACGCCACCAAAGTTAGCGCCAATAGCCATTGTTGCTGCTGCAATCTCATCTTCCGTTTGGATTACCGTACCACCGAATTTCGGTAATTTTTTAATCAAGTATTCCATGATTTCAGAAGCAGGTGTAATTGGGTATGCTGCCATAAAGCGTGTCCCAGCAGCTATTGCGCCAAGTGCTATTGCGTCGTTCCCAATCATAAACATACGACGTTTTCCATCCGCAGGTGCAAGCTCCCATTCGCCTATACGATCAACTAAAAGCTCATTCATAATTTGACGACCACGTGTAATGGCTTCCATATTTTTTTGAACGACTTCTTCGCCCTTTTTACCAAAAATATCATCGACAACATTTTGGAATACTGCATCTTCTAGATTTAGCAATGACGCAGTTGCTCCGATAGCCACCATGTTTTTCATTAACGAAGTACCAAGCTCTGCTGCTACTTCTGTGAACGGTACTGCAAATAATGGTGCTTTTGAATCCTCTGGTTTAACAGGATCAAATTTTGCATCGGCTAAAATAATACCCTTTTCTGTAAGCTCTTTATAATTGACATCAATTGTTTCTTGATCGAATGCCACTAAAATATCTAAATCATCCGCAATTGAACGTACTTCTGTTGGACGAACTGTAATTTTATTATTCGTATGGCCACCTTTAATTCGAGAAGAGAAGTGACGATAACCGTATAGGAAATAACCTAGACGATTCATTGCCATTGAGAAAATCTCACCTGTACTCTCAATCCCTTCACCCTGTTGCCCACCGACTTTCCATGAAAGCTGATGTAACATGTCAACAACTCCTTAAATCCAATGTGTACTATTATTTTTCCTTCATAAGTTTAACACGAAGAAACCGTCTGGACTATTGTTTCTCCACGATTTAGGCGAAAATCAGACCTTTGACTGAAAATCCTGTTCATAAAGTTGTAATTTTCAAATCTAAGCAAAATCACGCCCCTATTTCAAGTGACATCTATCATATGTAAAACAGGAAAACGAAAAAATGCTCCGCCACAATAGTATGTGACAGAGCATTTTACTTCATTACTTTTTTATCGAATACGTTTTTCCACTAACAGCTTTAATGCTGTTCGTTCTTCTCCAGCAATCAAAATATCGGCAAACGCCGGCGCGCAAATTAAATCTGTGCCACTTGGCGCTACAAATCCGCGTGCGATGGCCACTGCTTTCACGGCTTGGTTAAGTGCACCTGCCCCAACTGCTTGCATTTCTGCCTGCCCTTTTTCTCTGATTACCGCGACTAATGCACCTGCAACTGAATTTGGATTAGAGCGTGATGATACTTTTAATGAATCCACAATTATTCCTCCCCGTTTCGCGAATAGTGTTTACGCTCAACAACTCATGTCCCCCTTTTTGGACCTCAAGTTATTGTCCGTAGCACATTTTATGCTCCGCAAAACGGAAATAGACTAGTTTGACAAAGAAACCTATATCCCCGTAAAAGAAACGTAAAAAAACATTCTTCGACTTATCTACCCTTGAAATGGATAGTCTTCATTTATATAAATGCGTTCACAGGCAATAGCCTTTCCTGTTCGATCGTCCATCTCTACAAAGAAACCACTTAAAACCTCTCGCCCTTTTTTCGGAACTTCAAAACGAGATGGCATGTTTGTTTGGAATTTATAGATGACACTTTCCTTCGTCATACCTAAAATTTCATCATACGGCCCTGTCATACCAACATCCGTGATATAAGCTGTACCTTGCGGGTAAATTCTTGCATCTGCTGTTTGCACATGTGTATGTGTCCCAACAACCGCTGAAGCCTTTCCATCTAAATGCCAACCAAGGGCGATTTTTTCACTAGTCGCTTCAGCATGAAAATCCACGAAGACAAGTGGAGATATTTGTCGAGCCTCTGCAATCAATTGATCTGCCATTGCAAATGGATCCTCATGTGGTGGTAAAAATACGCGACCATGTAAATTAATGACAGATAATGTCACACCCTTTTTAGAAATCTGGACCATACCTTTACCAGGTGCTTCACTTGAAAAGTTTGCCGGACGGATTAAGTAATCCGCGTCATCAATAAAATCAAAAATATCTTTATTATCCCATGTATGATTGCCCATTGTAATAACATCTACACCCATTTGTAGCAAGCTATTATAAATATTACGAGTAATCCCTCGTCCTGCCGCAGCATTTTCCCCATTTGCAATCACAACATCTGGATTATACTTCTTTTTTAAGCGAGGTAAATATTTTTCCACCGCATCTCGACCAATTGAACCAACAATATCACCAATAAATAGAACTTTCATTATGCAAGACCACACTTTCTCTAAATAACATCTTTTAGTTTACCATCTTTGCTTTGGCAATCGCAAAGTAAAAACGCAAGCCTTACTCAATTTACACGTTTAAATACTATTATCTTATTGATTAGCACCGGTTTATCTAGGATTGCTGGATGGGAAATTGTGCATCTTTTTTATTAGAGGAGTCCCCATTGGTATTGAGTTGCCCTATAAAAAACGCGCCGAATTTCCATTTACTCATTATATATGTTATACAAATGGAGCAACTGAGACTGACAATAAATGAAATGGCAATGACAGAAAATACACTTAATGTTTCGATAAACTTCGTTAAAAAAATTTTAAATAGGCTATTAACTAGGGGATGTAATAAATATATACCGAAGGAATAACGACTAATAAAAATGATAAATTTCGGCATTTTTCTTCTGTTACTCGCGATGAAAAATAACAGAAAAGCTACACTGAATGTATAAAGGATAACGTCTATTCTCTTTGAATGAACTTCCGCAATAATACCTGATAATTGAGAGGTTAGCAAAATGCTTACTGTGATTAGTAATACTGCTAGTAACAAATAACGAAAACGCTGTAACCACGATAGAAATTTATTATAATTTTTTCCACAGTAATAAGCTACTACAAAATAAGCAATCCACGCAGGAAATGGCATCTTATTAAAAAAATCCCATTGTAAACTAGTATACGCTAAATCAGGAAAATACTTAAATGGATCTAAAAAATTAAAAAAGGCTAAGTAACTAAAATTAATGAAAAACGCAGTCATTATTACTTTATAGGCAGGGTATCTCGATACAATAAATTTCACAAAAAATGGATGTATGATATAAAATTGAAAAATGATCACGATAAAATAACCATGGAAATCACCTTCCAAATAATTTAATAGTAGTTTTTTGGCAAATTCAATAGAAGGCGATTCGATTGATTTAAGAACGGCATCAAGTAGTCCAATAAAAAGAAATGGAGTTAACATATATTTATAACGTTTTACATAAAACTTTTTCGGCAAACGATCTGAATAGGAATAGGCAATGACAAACTCTGAGATAAATATAAAAAGAGGGGTCCCGAACATAAAGATCAGCTGAATAGATGTCAGGATTACAAATAGTGGACCTTCTTCTATGTCATTCATGTTCAATGCCAACGTAACACTATGCATTAACACAATCCCTAAGCAAGCAACGAATCGTAGTAAATATATTTCTTTGATTTCTCGCTTCATCACCCTCACCTGCCATTTCAAAGGAATCAATTTGCCTTTCAATTATGCTCTTACCTTACTAAATGCAGGGATAAAATTATTTACTATCGGTAATTGTTCGCTTTAATTGCACCAAAATATCTCGCATTGTTTGAGGCTCAATAATAAAATTACCTACTAATAAAATAAACATCGTCCACAAGGAAATACATATAGCGGCTAAAAGCCATGAACCTGCAGATGTAATATGGAGCTCGATAAAAAATATAAATGGTGTCGCTGCAGTAAGTGCAAAGATACTATTTTGCACAATTTTTTTGGCAGTATCTTTAGGTGAATTGTGTAAAATCTTTTTTGAAGAATAAATGATTAAATCATAAGTACGATACCCGTATGAACAAATTCCTCCCAGTAATATTCCTTCTGCGCCAAAATACTGTACAAAAACAAGAGAAACTACTAGGTTAATTAATGCTTCCATAATGGCACGCTTTTTCGTCTCTCTAAAATGTCCTGCAGCGTTCACTAACGTATTTGCAGGAATCCGAATTGTGTTCGCTACTCCTACAATGACAAACAATATTGCCAACCAGGGCCTTATGTAATTGGCATCTTCAATACCTGCTGTATAAATCGTTATAAATGGCAATATTAAAATAGCTGTACATGTGTAACTAAAAGCAATGATGCCATAAAAAACATATTCAA
The DNA here is from genome assembly GCF_052928325.1 of Lysinibacillus sp. BSL11. NCBI lineage: Bacteria > Bacillati > Bacillota > Bacilli > Caryophanales > Bacillaceae > Lysinibacillus > Lysinibacillus sp. BSL11. Next base: position 46,118 of record NZ_JAVGCX010000015.1, read on the forward strand.
AATGATGAAAATATTTTCGAAGAACGTCCTTATCCTCTTTGACAAGAATGTCGCCAAAAGCTGCTAATATCGCCCCTGAAAAAGTAGATATAAACAATGTGACTGCATTAAACACCATACTATAAACTGTAAATACACTGACTTCTGTTAAGCCCAGAAAAATCGTTATTAAAATAAACGGTGTGTTAAATACCACTAACGAGGCAATTTGATGAATTAAAGCATCCCATTTATCTTTAATTGCTAACGTATTAGCTTGTTTTTTACAATCGAAATATGGATATTTCTTTTTAACATACAACCTTAAAAAAAGAACATCCAGTAATAATAAGGCACTTGAACTAGCAACAACAATGACGATGGAAAAACCAAATGCTATTAAAGTAACTGACAATAATGCACTCGCAAAAAGCAACATTGTTTGAATGCGAAAAATAACATAGCTTTTTTGATCTGCCGACAGTAGAACCAAATATTTCCCTATAAAAAAATACTCCCACACGCCACTAATTCCCAAAATAAGTACCATGTAAAGAGCCGTACGCGTATTCACTTCATCTCCTACTAATAACGGATAACAAATGGACAAAATGGCGACTAATCCAACAAAGACATAACCCGAGCGTCTATAAAAACGATTAGTCGCTGAAAGAATTCCATTTATTTGGTCTTTATCACCCTTGGCTAGTGGCTTATAAAGTGCCACTATAGATGCATTACCAACCCCAGCTTCTACTATTTTTAAGTAACTTAAAAATTGCTTAATCGACGAAACAAGCCCGTTTGTAGCAGAGCCGTATGTTGTCATAAATAGTCGAGGTAAAATGAAATTAATAACCGCTGCAACAACTTGTAGCAATACATTAGACATTAAATTTAAAACTACTCTCTTAGTTCTCATGCTGATAAGCACCTTTTCTTTTAGTAAAAGTAGGAATTAAACCTTTGCAATCACTGATCTGCCGATTAAGCCTATTCAACATAAAAAGTAAAAGAATTTGTTTTTTCTTTAATAGCCAAGTATAGACCTTTAATTTGAGCGGCATATTTGTCACTCGAATCGCATGCAACGATCCATGAAACGCTTCATGAATCAACATTTTCTTAATAAAGGTACGCTTTTCATGTAAACGCTTATGGTTGAATCTATTCAATTCATTATTCACCGCTGCCATCACTAAATAAGTAAAATAATACTGAAGTTGTTCAGCAAAATTAGGAACCTGGTCTGCTTTCCTGTACTTTAAAACTTTCAAATGTTCATATAACACAAGTATTTTTTTAAAAAACAACTGATCATAACTAGTTGTCATGGAAGAAGAATGCTGACGGTAATGGTAGAGATACTGATTTTCTAATATATAAATACTTTCTGCATCAAGTAAGCTAGGATATGTACAAGCAGCATCGTCCCCCATGCAAATTTGATCATCCACATCAAATAGATTTTTCTCTAATAGGTCTCTTTTAAATATTTTATTAGATAAAGATGGATATAATCCAAAACGGTAATACTCGCCCGAATATAGCATAATCGGATATACTTCTTTTTCCATCCTATCCTTCCTGTACAAACCGGGCGCGACAAGCTGTGATCTCTTCACTTCTTGGAGTGGATAATTTTCTATAATGTCACAAATAACAATATCTACATCAAAAATACGTGCAGTATTACATAATGATTTATACATATCAACTTCTATCCAATCATCACTATCTACATAACCAACATACTGTCCTTTGGCGACCCTTAGCCCTGCTTTACGGGCACTGACAGCACCACTATTTGCTTTATGAATGACGGTAATTCTTGTATCAGATTCGGCATATTCATCGCAGATTACCGAGCAGTTATCAGTCGAGCCATCATTTACTAATATCAACTCAAAATCTACGAAATCCTGTCTCAAAATACTATCAAGACACATTTTTAAGTAAGGTTCTGTATTATAGACGGGGACAATAATGCTTAAAAATGGCACTCACCTCACCTCTCATTCATAGTAGTTCCCTTACTTTTACTCATAGTCAGTGCAAACATAATTAATAAAATATGATATGGAAAATAATCCATGACAAATGAATCAAGTCCTATATTCGCTACTAATACGATATAGAGAGGAATAGCGTTAATTGAGAGGATTTGAAAGCCTGATGTATTCATACTTCCAACATTCCCTCTAAGTACTTTATAGAGGCTAGAAATGTATAATACTGACAAGGCCACTCCAATTAAACCTATATAATAAGGGGTTGATAAGTACATTGTATGTGCCATTTTCACCTTCGCAAAGCTTGTGCCAAATCCTGCTCCCAAAACAAATACTTTCGTGTTTTGAAAGATTTCATTTATAAATAGGCCCCAACTACTCACTCGACCAGTGGTAATGGCATCTGTCGATATTCCTGACCCAAAAAACCGAATCCAATAAATTTCAAATAACTTCTCGTAAAAAAAATAGAGAGCAACCCCACAAATAATCACGATAAAAGACGAAAATTTAATAGCTGTCTTCACATTATTTTTAATGAAGACAATAAATGTCATCATAATAAAAACGACTAATGTAATAATAAACATTTTGGAATATGTCAGTATGCCAAAAAAAGCTAATATCACGAGTAATACAATTGACTTTTTTTCCTTTTTTCCATCCAGATTAAAAAGCACTAATAAACAAGCCATAGCTATTAATATTTGCAAACTAAAGTAATTTGGATCTAAATCTAAACCCGTAAATCTTGTACTAATCGAGTTCATTGTCTTCACTGTATTCACAATGGTCATTGATTCTATAAAATGATCGATTTCTGGAACGGAATAACTGATCAAGCGCACGATTGAAGCAGCTAGTAAACCCGATGTATAGATATACGTATACCTTCTGAAATATGCCTTATCATTGAGGGTCAATATTGCACAAAAGAGCACACTATAATTCAACACAAAGCCTAAAACTGCAATAAGATTACCACCACTAACTAACGTTACGGCCACCGTATAAAATGCAAATAAAAAATAGGTGAATAACAGTCGTTTTGAAATACCTTGCTTTTGTAAAAAGAGCGTCAGAATACTTAACAAAATATAGAAAGAACTAAGTACAACAAGTAATGAATATCCTGATATATCGAATTTAATGACATAAACCCACGAAATAAAAAACAATAAATAGTCAATTCGATGCTGCTGCTTATCTAGCAGCATCGCTATACTGGTTAAAAGGAAGAAGAGCCAGAGAAATAGATTTTGACCTGTATATATTTTGAATACGACAAAGATACTTGAAATTATACAAATGAGCACACTAAATTTCTTAGATTCCACTATCATGTAGCATCAAACTCCAATACTAGTTGCTCTTGAGCTTTTTCGTTTGTGTAGTGATTTTCTTCTATGTAATTTTTCATATTGTGTAGTAATTCTGTATTTTTCATAACACTAGAAATGACGTGAAAGATGTCTTTCATGTTAAAGCCTGTTATTAATCCGTTATGACCATGACAAATTTGTTCACCTGCTGCGGCAAAGTCTGTTGTAATAACAGGCGTTTGTACAATTAATGCCTCCCCTATGACCATTGGATAGCCTTCGTAGGCTGATGTTAAAATGAATACATCACTACATTTTATAAATGGATAGGGATTTTTCATTTCCCCTACAAATTCAACTACATCCTCTACACCTAGTTGCAAAGCTAATTGCTGATTCGAAAGTAGATCTGGTCCATCACCTAAAATGCGCCAGCGAAAATTATTTATAGAAGCTTCCTTTAACAACTTACACAGATGTGGAATCAGGTCGAACCTTTTTGTACTATTTTCAATTCGCCCAACCGATATTAAATCCAACTCGCATTTAAGAAACGGTGTATATTGACATGCCAGTTCTTTAATCTCTTCGATTGGGAAAAAATTATAAACCACTTGAATTTTATGTTGATATTCTGGAAGGAAATTTATTAAATTTTCCTTACATGCTTCTGAAACACATAACAATCGATCAAAATTTTTATAGGTTTTGACACAAGCTTCATAATTAAAATTCGCTTTAATGGGATCTGTATGAATCCATGCGAACTTACGATCTGCTATCACAAATTGATCTACAAATAAATTGGTCCCTTTATTGAAATATTGATTGGGTACATCATTAAAATAAGAAATGGCAATATCATAATGACAATTATTGCGATGTTTTTTTAAAAGAATCGAATAGAAATTGTGGGAACCTATTAATCGAACAACTATCATACACACAATACGTAAAATAATATGCCATACGTTATTTCTTTTTTTCACTTCAGCAAAAGGTGTAGCAATTAGTTGTAACAGTAAGTTCCCTGTATTTACCTTCACATTGGAGGGAATATCGTTCATTAATTCCCCTCCACTAAATGCAAAAACATCTATCGCGTATTTCTCGTAGAGGCTGATTTCTTTTAGCATATTAATTAGCGCCTTTTGGATACCACCCATGTGAAAATTTTGTGCAACAATTAATATTTTCATATTAGTCCCCCTAAAAATACTACTGTAAATTTTCATATTGCTCTTACGTTTGTGGATAAAAAACGGATCGATAACCGCTACGAGCCGCTCCCTTTGCTGCTCACACTCCGCATTGCTTTTATAAATTACTGTATAAATCTGTTATCCGTTTCTCCATTTTCGCCCAGCTATAATCTTCTTCGTACAGTGCCTTCATTTCACGAGAAATTTCTGGCCATTCTTTTCTACGCTTTACCAAATTCTCAATTCCTTTTTGTAAACTCTCTCTATTGTAATCAATAAGTTCTCCAAAATTATTTGTTGCAACTATTTCTGACATTCCCGTATTTTTCACCATAATCAAAGGCTTACCAAGCATTAATGCTTCATAGAATTTATTGGGTGCCGCATAATAATGGTTAGAAATAGTAGGATCATAAATAGCCGTCATAATGTCACAACTATTTTCTAACTCTATTGTTTTTTCATAGGGTAACTTACCATAAAAGTGGATATTGTCATGCATTTTCGAAGTTTGCAGCAAAGTATCAGCTAACTTACCAAATCCGCCAATATGCAGCTCATAACTTGGTGTATTCTTTACTACTTCAACCAATTCACTAATCAATCGATTTTCAGTAAGTATACCTACATAAACTATTTTTACTTTTTTCGGATTCAAATCTAAGCAATTATTTGAATCTATATAACGTGGAGTATTATAAATGACCTCTATTTTTTTAGGTGAAGCTTTAGCAATCTGTTCTTTGCGCTTTTCTGTACATATAATGACTGCATCTACACTATTCATAAGACGTATATCTATACTAGTAATGACCTTTCCAATACTCTCTGGTCCATAAAATGGTGATGTATACGAATCAAATACGTCGTAGATTACTTTTTTACGAAGTAATTTCCCACATATTGTACCTATTAGCGCTGTATCAAAATCACAAGCGTGAATCATATCATACGTATTTTTATGGCGAAGTAACCATCGAAAAAGTTTAAGTTGAAATTTTATAAATGGAACTAAGTTCTTTTTCAAACCTCCTCCAAATGTTGCCGGAATACCAAACCTTGTAATACGAATTGCATGTTCACCTTCTAACAGTTGGTCCTTTATTTTATATTTCTTATCTCTATCCCATGCTAAAATGTGAACATTCCAATTATTTTTTGCAAGACAATGTGCCTCCTTTTCAACCCTTGGATCTGGAGAAACAGGGTTACTCCTCATAAAAACAACTCGCATCCCATATGCCCCCCCTTAAACACTGAATGTCTCTAGCACTTCAGCTACTTTTTGCTACCTTTTATATCCTTACAACTTAAAGATGCTTTCCCATTTTAAAAAAACTTCCACCATTTTTTTGTGAAAGTATCATCTGGTTCATATACAATTAATGGCTGATTATTAATGATTCGTTCGTTATTTTCAAGCAAAAAATCTACCATATCCAAATCTTTTTGTTTTTCTAAAAATCTAAGTCCCTTTTCAAATAAGAAAGGACGTGTACTTAAGTTATGCACATCCGAACCATATGTATGGATAAGATTCGAGCGCACTAAATTTAGCGAAAGTTTTTGGATGGTTTTTCCAAACAATCCTGCTAAACTTCCTGATGTAATTTGTGCAAGTGCCCCCTCGCGTATAATTTGTTCCAAATGACTTGGATTTTCTGAAATGACTCTATTTCGCTCTGGGTGTGCAATAATTGGTGTTATGCCTGCTGTTAATAACGAGTAAATGATATCCTTTGTAAATTTGGGAATATGATTAGAGGGAAGTTCCAACAGCAAATAATTGGAATTTGCTAATGTATGTATTTGTTTTTTTTCATACAATTCTAGAATGTTACCTGCCAAGCGTACCTCTTGTCCCGTGTAAAGTTTTAACGGCATGTTACGTTGATCAATTGTCATTTGCAACTGTACAATTTGCTCATTCACGACATCAAAGGGGACATTATACAATGGATGTAAAGCATGCGAAGTGGAAACAATCGTTGAAATCCCCTCCAAAACGGCCTGCTCAAATAAACAAAGTGTCTCTTCAATCGTTTTCGGACCATCATCGACATCAAATAATATATGACTGTGCATATCAATCACTGTACTTCACTTCCCTGTCTAGATACTTGAATTAACGATAATATTGCTCATAATATTGATGGAGTGGCATTTTATAGTTATTTAATACTACGCCTAAAATATTTGCTTTTGAGGCTTCAAGGTATGACTTTGCTTTTAACACATTTTCATTTTCTGCAACTCCACTGTTCACAATTAATAATGTACCATCACATTTATTGGACAAAATTTGAGCATCTGTTACAGATAGCAGTGGTGGCGCATCAAAAATAATGATGTCAAACCCTTTCTTTAGTTCCTCCATTACACTCCCCATTAAGGTAGAAGCTAGTAACTCTGCTGGATTGGGGGGGATAGGCCCACTTGTCAAGACATATAGATTAGCAATATCTGTATTATTGACGACTTCGGAAATTGTAAAATGCCTTGTTAGTAAATTTGATAGTCCTCTAGCATTTTGCAATAGAAACGTATAATGCATTGTTGGTTTTCGCAAATCTGCATCTACGATGACGACTCGTTTTCCTTCTTGTGCGAAAACAACTCCTATATTGGCTGCATTGGTTGACTTTCCTTCACCTGGTGTTGCAGATGTCACTAATATTGTTTTAATCTCTCTATCAGGCATTGAAAAAGTAATATTTGTTCGGATTGTTCGAAATTGTTCTGAAATAAAAGAATGGCCATTGGCAATCGTCACAAGTTTTCTTGCCATTTTCACTAACTTCTTCTTTTTCTTTTTTTTCCAAAACATTATGATCCTCTCCTCGTTTTACGAGATTTTACCCTAGTGCTTTTATGGTGAGCATCACTAATTTGACTAATCAAGCCAATAATTGGTAGCCCTACTAGCTCTTCGATATCTTGCTCCGTCTTGATTGTAGTATCTAAGCTCTCTATTATGATTATGAGAGCAGCACTTATAACAAAACCAATAAACGAGGCTGCTACTATATAAAGGGTTTTATTTGGCGCAATCGGTACAGGTTCCTTATCTAATTGTGCAACTGACAAAATATTAACATTATCAACCGTCATTAAAACTTGGATCTCCTCTTGAAACACATCTGCTATTGTATTGGCAATATCGACAGCCAACTCTGCTTGCTTGTCTACAACATTAATATTGACAACTTGTGAGTTATTGGCACTGGATACAGTAATTTGATCCATTAAAACTGCAGGTGTGACATCCAAATCTAGCTTATTTATAACTTTAGATAAAATAGCAGAACTTGTTATGATAATGTTATACGTATTAATAAGTCGGAGATCTGTTTCAACCTGTTGTACACCTAAATGTGGTTGCTCTATATTTTTTTGATTAACTAAAATTTGCGTTTCTGCCTCATAGGTAGGTTTTAACACAAAGATGCTAATAAAGGCCGTAACCAACGCTGCAAAAAGTGTAAAACTTATGATAAAAAGAAAGTTTTCTCGGACTATTTTCAATATATCTTGTAATGTGATTGTTTCTTTCAAAGCTCTTCACTCCTTGTCAAAACATAAACCAGTTGTAAAAATGGAGTATGACTAGGCTGATTAATTTTTATAAGGGTATTCATGTTGAAGCTAGTTCACTATGCTTTATTCCATACTATATTGTTGGAATCATCCATTTATTCTTACTCGGTAGATCACATCAAATTTTCTTCACATACAAAAAGGCATCCCCTGATCTTGGTCAAGGGATGCCTATTATTTTATTATTTATTTCGCATATTCCACAGCACGTGTTTCGCGAATAACTGTTACTTTAATATGACCTGGGTAATCGAGTTCTTCCTCAATACGTTTGCGAATATCACGGGCAAGACGATGAGATGCTAAATCATCAATTTTTTCAGGTTGTACAATAATACGAATTTCACGTCCAGCTTGAATTGCATAAGACTTTTCTACGCCATCATAGCTTTCTGAAATTTCCTCTAACTTTTCAAGTCTGCGGATATAGTTTTCAAGTGTTTCACTACGTGCACCTGGACGAGCTGCTGATAATGCATCAGCTGCAGCGACTAATACCGCAATAACAGATGTTGCTTCAGTATCACCATGATGCGAAGCAATACTATTAATGACAACTGGGTGTTCCTTATACTTTGTTGCTAATTCCACACCAATTTCAACGTGGCTTCCTTCAACTTCATGATCGATTGCTTTTCCAATATCGTGTAATAAGCCTGCACGACGAGCCAATGCCACATCTTCACCAAGTTCAGCAGCAAGTAATCCTGCTAAATGTGCGACTTCAATTGAATGTTTTAGAACATTTTGTCCATAGCTTGTACGATATTTCATGCGGCCTAAAATTTTCATTAAATCTGGATGTAAGTTATGAATACCAATTTCAAATGTAGTTTGCTCACCTGTTTCGCGGATTTGTTCATCCACTTCACGTCGAGCTTTTTCCACCATTTCCTCAATACGAGCTGGGTGAATACGTCCATCCTGTACAAGTTTTTCAAGTGCAAGTCGAGCTGTTTCACGGCGAATTGGATCAAAGCCTGATAATATAACCGCTTCTGGCGTATCATCAATAATTAAATCAATTCCTGTTAACGTTTCCAATGTACGGATATTACGGCCTTCACGACCAATAATACGTCCCTTCATTTCATCATTTGGCAAGTTCACAACAGATACAGTTGTTTCTGCTACGTGATCTGCAGCAAAGCGTTGTAGTGCTAATGATAAAATTTCACGTGCTTTTTTATCTGAGTCTTCTTTCGCACGTGTTTCAGCTTCTTTCGTCATCACAGCAATATCAGTTGATAACTCTTTTTCTACTTCATTGAGGATAATTGATTTAGCTTCATCCCTAGTCAAAGCAGAAATACGTTCTAGCTCTGTTTTTTGTGATGCCATGAGCTCGTCCACTTTGCTCTCCATCTGTTCAATATGCTGTTGTCTTTCAGCTAGAGCTTGTTCTTTGCGCTCTAAGCCAGCTTCTCTCTTATTTAGAGCATCATCTTTGCGATCAAGATTCTCTTCTCTTTGCAATAAACGGTTCTCTTGTTTTTGAAGTTCTAAACGACGTTCACGAATGTCATTTTCAGCTTCAGTACGAAATTTGTGAGTTTCATCTTTGGCTTCAAGTAGTGCTTCTTTCTTCATTGCCTCCGCTTCTCGTTTTCCTTCTTCAACGATTGTTTCAGCGACATGTTTAGCACCAGTGATTTTTGAGTCATTCACTTTTTTCATGTAGATATAGCTAACAGCGGCACCAACGATGAGTCCAAGCAAAGCGGAGATGATAGTAATTCCATCCATATGAACACCTCCTCTTGCTATTTGGGTATTACAGTTTCAGTCGGCGCATACATCTATGTCGCCTTAGCTAAAATGTACCAGGTTTTGTTAGAATTTATGCAAAACCCGTTTCATTGGCCAAAGGCATTATCTTCATCCAGTAGGCGTTTAGACATCCATTTTAAAGGATATTTCACTATAAAACATTTGCTAAATGAGGATAAAATGTACTGCCTATTTAAAGTCATAATTCAGAAATTATACATATTTAATTGTATAGCTAGCCTCAAGCTCTGTCAAGGATAGTCAGGCGTCTGTTCGCCATCTAAGCCAAAAAAAGTAAGTCCTATCCATTCAGTGAATTTTTTCCCTATTACTATTTCACTAGAAACTTTCTCATGTTAAATACAATTAATAAAAAAACAGTACATAAGAAATAAACACATAGCCTCTCTCTTATTATGTGTAAAAATTTAAGAATATAGACAAAAAAATGCATTGCCCCCTCAATAAAGTGGGAACAATGCAATCATTAATTATTCTTCTTCCAGAAGCAACATTAATTCTTCATCCATCTCTTCTTCATCATGGGCCGCAATTGTATAAGAAGAAGCCGCAATACCATAAGAAGCTCGGATTTTATTTGCTATGTCTTCTAGGACAGCAGTATTTTCTTTTAAATACTGTTTAGCATTTTCTCGTCCTTGACCTAAGCGCTCATCGCCATATGCATACCAAGAACCGCTTTTTTGCACAATGTCTAATTCCACGCCTAAATCGACTGTCTCGCCTTCTTTAGAAATCCCTTCTCCATACATAATATCTACTTCAGCTGTACGGAAAGGTGGTGCTACTTTATTTTTTACAATTTTAATTTTAGTACGGTTACCAACAATATCATTACCTTGCTTAATAGCTTCTGCACGACGCACTTCTAAACGGACAGAGCTGTAGAATTTAAGCGCACGTCCACCTGGTGTTGTTTCTGGATTACCGAACATGACACCAATTTTTTCACGAATTTGGTTAATGAAAATAGCAATCGTTTTTGATTTATTAATCGCACCTGAAAGTTTACGTAAAGCTTGAGACATTAGACGAGCTTGTAAGCCGACATGAGAGTCACCCATATCCCCTTCAATTTCAGCTTTTGGCACTAAGGCAGCAACCGAGTCAATAACAATAATATCAATAGCTCCACTACGCACTAATGCTTCTGCAATTTCAAGTGCTTGCTCACCTGTGTCGGGCTGTGATAATAATAGCTCATCAATATTCACACCTAATTTTTGTGCATAGATTGGATCTAATGCATGCTCCGCGTCGATAAATGCTGCTTGTCCACCTGATGCCTGTACTTCAGCAATGGCATGTAGAGCAACTGTTGTTTTACCAGACGATTCGGGACCGTATACTTCAATAATACGTCCACGTGGATATCCACCCACTCCTAATGCAGCATCAAGTGCTAGTGACCCACTTGAAGATGTTGCAATTTCTAAATCAGTTTTTTCACCAAGTTTCATGATGGAACCTTTACCAAAATTCTTCTCAATTTGTTTTAGAGCCTGTTCTAAGGCTGCTTTACGATCACTCATTCATTTTCCTCCTTCGAAAACTGTTCACTGTTTTTATCTATCTCTACTATACTTGTTTTTGAGAAAACGCGCAAGAAAAAAGCGAACATTTATTCGTTTTTTCTTCAAAATAAAAATTTGGATAGTTTTCCTCTACCCAAATTCCTATGTTTTACTCTATTTTAATAACGTTTTGTGTAGCCACGTTCTTCTAAAAGCTGCATTAAATAATGGCATGTAAATTTCACCGCACGGAGTCGATTCGTATTACGCATGCCTGATAAATGAAGTAAATATGTAAGCGGCTCCTCATCATTTATGGCAATACCAATCCAAACCGTACCTACTGGCTGATGATCATGCGCAGTGGGGCCTGCTTCTCCTGTAAGGCCAATCCCAATATTTGTAGCAAATTTCTCACGAACAGCACTTGCCATTGCCGCTGCGCATTCAGCACTCACAACACCATGTGTATCAATTAATTCTTGTGAAATGCCTAGCTGTTTTACTTTCGCATCTGCTGCATAGGTAACAACGCCTCCTATAAGCGCATTGCCTACCCCAGGAATTTCCGCAAGCTCAGATTGAAATAAACCAGCAGTTAAACTTTCTGCAGCCGCAATTGTTAGCTCATTATCCAGTAGCATTTCTACCGTTTTTGAGGCAAGGGAATCATCATCTACACCATATTGATAATCACCAACAAGGGCTTGGATTTCTGCAACCTTTGCCTTAATAAGCTGCCCAGCTTGCTGCTCTGTTGCTGCTTTAGCTGTTACGCGTAACGTTACCTCACCATCAGAAGCAAGTGGAGCAACTGTTGGATTGGTTTGTGCATCTAAAATATTTTGAACTTGTACTTCAAGCTCAGCCTCACCAATTCCATAAAATCGCATAACATGTGATGCAATGATCCCTCCATCGTTAAGCATCGCAGCAAGTTTAGGTTTAGCCTCAAATTGAAACATTGGTTCTAACTCTTTTGGAGGTCCTGGTAATAAAATATAAGTGCGATCATTTTTTGTGAAGATCATACCTGGAGCCATTCCATGGTGATTAGCTAATACTTCACTCCCAGCTAAAATTAATGCCTGTTTACGATTATTTTCCGTCATTGGACGTCCTCGTTTAGCAAAAAATTGCTCAATATACGTCAATGCTACTTCATCAAACTCAAGAGAAACACCAAGATGACGTGCAATCGTTTCCTTCGTTAAATCATCTTTTGTTGGACCAAGTCCTCCCGAAAAAATAATGAGATCTGCACGAGACTCTGCCACTTCGATAGCTTGTTCTAAACGCTTTGCATTATCGCCTACTACGGTATGATAAAAAACGTTGATGCCAAGCTCGGATAGCTGGCTTGAGATAAATCTCGCATTTGTATTCGTAATTTGACCTAATAATAGTTCTGAGCCAACCGCAAGAATTTCAGCATTCATGATCCCAAGACCTTTCTTATTTAGACTCAAGTAATACACGTCGATTTAGATAGAAATAATCCCATCCTGACCAAAGTGTAAAGAACAATGCAACATAGAGCATGATTGTATCAAATGGAATACCAACCAATGTAAAGATTGTATTGTGTAAAAGAGCAGCAGCAATCGCTACAATTTGTGCCCAAGTTTTAATTTTACCAAGCTGATTGGCAGCTACGACTTCTCCTCCACCTGCCAAAATCAAACGTAAACCCGTTACAGCAAATTCACGACTGATAATAATGATAATTACCCAAGCAGGTGCCATCTTAAGCTCGACCATTAAAATAAAGGCTGCTGAGACAAGTAACTTGTCAGCTAAGGGATCTAAAAATTTCCCAAATGTCGTTACAAGATTATACTTACGTGCGTAATAACCATCCACCCAATCGGTTGTTGAAGCAAAGATAAAAATAAGTGCGCCTATAAAATGATGAATTGGCATCTCTGCACCAAAAAGTGATAATGTTCCCCAGCCAAAATCAAACATCATAACAATGACAAAGAATGGAATAAGTAAGATTCGAGAGATGGTAATTTTATTTGGAATGTTCATTTTTCTAACACCTTTCATGATGAAAGAAAGTAGTCATCATGTGATGACTACTGTTCTTTATTGAAATTGATGACGATATTTTGCGTTACAATTTGTTGTGCATACGTTAGAAGTTCGTCATTAATATAGATTTTAGCTTGCGTTGAATTACCGAGACGAATACGAACATAGTTTTGTGTTGAGGCGTCAAATTCAACTACTTCCCCGGCATTATAGACACGCGTATCTGTTAAGATTTCTTGTTGCTGTTGATTGCGAATACCAACAAATGTAGGGCCTGATATTTCAATTTTCAGTTTCATTGTATCTGTCCCTGTTAACGTATAAGAAGTTGTCGCTCCATCTGCTTCAACAGTACCCGCGGAAATTGTTTGCTTCATCTCTTCAGTTTGATCAGTGTCATCTTCATCAGTTGGTGTTTCTTCTGTAGCTTTTGTATCTTCTTTATCATTTTTCTGTGCATCTTTATTTTCTTGTTCTTTTTTATCCTTCTCACTATCAATTGGCTTGACATTTGTGTCATATTCAATCTCAGGAGTTGGATTTACTTCTTCGCTTGTCCCTGGACTGTTTTTTGATTGCCATAGCACCCATATAGCCACAATAATGACTACAATAAATAAAGCAACAATGATTTTTGGCATAGCCTCCATCATTTTATTCGAAGGGCCTTTCGTTACTTTTCTTCTGCTGGGGCTATTCGTCATCGATTGACTTACTTGATCGTTTGGAGTGCTCGGTAGTTCATTTTTATATGTCTCTAAGATTTCTTCCGCATCCAACCCAACAGCTTCTGCATATTGTTTGATAAAAGCTCGTACATAAAACGAACCAGGCATAATGGAATAATTGCCCTCTTCAATTCCTACTAAATAACGTTTTTGGATTTTCGTTATTTCTTGTAAATCGTCTAAGCTGTAGCCTTTAGACAGTCTCGCCTCTTTCAGTCGAGTCCCTAATTCTGCCACTAATAACACCTACTTTAACATCAAATTAAAAATTAAATCCTCCAAAAGAATCGGATTCGGACATATGATTTTTTTCCATTATTTCATAAGTAATTTCTTCATCAGTGTGATGACGTAGTTCAATAATATAATCAAAATCCTCTATTTTATATTCTGAATGCTGAACAAACATATCTGGATGCTCTACAACTTTGATACAAGGCATATTCATCATTTCACGCACTAATTGCAAATGTTTCTCATCAGATGAACGTCGAGTCACAATACCATCTAAAATAAAAATATTGTTACGACTAAATTCATCTCCCACAAGCTTATTACGAACTGTTTGCTTAATCATTGTAGATGATAAAAAGATCCATTTTTTATTGGCACAGACACTGGCGGCTACTATGGATTCAGTTTTTCCAACACGTGGCATGCCACGAATACCAATCAGCTTATGTCCCTCTTTTTTAAAGAGTTCTGCCATAAAGTCGACTAAAATACCTAATTCATCTCTTACGAAATGGAATGTGTTTTTTTCATCTGCATCTCGAGGAATATAACGACCATGCCTAATGGCTAAACGGTCGCGAAGTTTTGGTTGTCGAAATTTGGTTACGTTAATATGTTCCATTGTCGAAACAATTGTACGAAAACGCTCAATTGCCTCATCATTGTCTGTATGCACTAACATACCACGTCGATCCTCATCTACACCATTTATTGATATAATATTGACACGAAGCATCCCTAAAAGTGAAGCAATATCTCCTAATAATCCAGGGCGATTCACCTGAATTTCATATTCAAAGTACCAATCGCTCAACACACTCGTTCCCTTCCTATTAGTTAACGTAAAAAATCCTTTATAAGTTCCATCATAGCTGATTTTTTATGTAATGGAAAGTTAGAATACATGGAATTACAGCGTTATTTACTAATTTTTTTTGATGACTGTTAAATAGGCTTACATACGTTCCCGTTTTCACAGATAAAAAGTTTATAGTATAGCAAAAAGAGGAGATTGGCTCTCCTCTTTTATTTACTGCACATGCTTATTTTGTACGAGCTTAATGACACAATTCGCTAATGCATGTTTTTCATCTTCAGAGGCAACGCCCCATAAATCCGACAGCACTCGCTCTTGTTCGTTTTTAGGATCGACATTAGTCGCCAAATATTCTCCAATTTGGACAGCAGCCGTTTGAATCATTTTCTTCGGCATACCGCTTGATTCAGCTTGCATGACGTTTTGTCCTAAAAACGATGTCCATTTTTGCCAGTTTTCTAAAATGGTCATATTCTTCCTCCTCCTTTACACAAGTAGTATGTGCAAAAGAGATTATTATATGTACCAACCGCCATTTAATCGTACGATTTGTCCTGTCACATAATCAGCTTTACCAGACAAATAAAAACGTACCATTTCAGCCACATCCTTTGTTTGTCCAATGGAGCCTAGTGGGATATCGTCCAAAATGTATTGAAGCTCTTCTTGATTTAGATGGCTGTTCATTGAGGTATTTATAAAGCCAGGAGCAATAGCATTTACTCTAATCCGAGATAATGCCGCTTCTTTTGCATAGGATTTGACAAAAGCATGTTGCGCACCCTTAACAGTTGCATAAAGTGCCTCCCCCGCTGAGCCAGCCTCTCCCCAAATGGAGCCTATAAATAGTACATAGCTCACTTCATGCTTGCGAAGTTTTCCAGAAAGTAAAGCTGTTAGTCTCATAGGATTTTGAACATGAACACGCCATAAAGCATCCATATCTTCCACTGTTGTATCTTCGAGCAATGAATAATGGGCTTGTCCATTGGCAAAAACAATAGCCTGCACATTGAAAATTTGCGCGGCTACTAATTCTGCTCCATTAACGATTGAAAAATCCCCCTGTACAAGCATAAATTCTTGTGCAGGGAAATGTTCGGAAAGCATTTCACATAATCTCTGTGCCGCATTTTGATTGTTTGAATAATGTACATAGATGGACCAGCCGTCCTCAGCTAAGCTTTGACAAATGGCATGACCGATATCACCTGATGCACCTAAAACAAGGGCAAATTTTTTCACTGTGCATCCTGCTTACTTGGCAGAATTTTAAAGACTGTTTGCTGCGTTTCACCTTGGATAGAAGCAAATGCTTTTTGTAAATCCTCCACGGTTAATGTCTCAAGTACTGGTACTACATCAAATAAATTCATGTCATTAAAGGAATATCGTGTGAATTGGTTTGCGATAAACTCGATTGAATTTAGTGCACGTAGGAAGAAACCAATTTTTTTGCGTTTTATACGATCCAAACCAGCACGATCAAATTGACTATTTCCTTCATATTTTGCTAATTCGTCCATAATTGTTTTTGCCAATTTATCAGGCTCTGCTGAATCTGATCCGATCATAGCAAACCCAAAGCCATTTTCTAAGGTAAAATCAAAAGCATATGTCTCATCAATTAAACCTTCCTCGTAAACACGTTCATAAAAATCAGAGGTACGTCCAAAAATAAGTTCAAGTGCAATTTGAACCGACAACTCATGCTTTAACATGTCCTGACCTGATAAATTAGTGTCTTTCGCTTTTAAACCTACATAAATTTTTGGTTTTTGAACATCCATATTTAATGTACGTTCTTTAATGGCTACCTCTGTTGGTTCTATATCAAAGAAGCGTTGAATTGGTGTTGGTTCTGGGAACTCTTTTTTACCTTGATTCTCACGAATAAACGTCATCATTTCTTCTGGTTCAACAGCACCAATCACAAATAACAACATATTTGAAGGATGATAAAACGTATTGTAGCACGTATATAAGTGCTCCGCTGTAATGCCATCAATCGATTCAATTGTACCGGCGATATCAATTTTTACAGGATGATGATGATACATATTTTCGATTGTGCCAAAGTATAGACGCCAGTCTGGTTGATCATCATACATTGTAATTTCTTGCCCAATAATTCCTTTTTCTTTATTGACAGTAGCTTCAGTAAAGTAAGGCTCTTGCACAAAATTCAATAATGTTTCGGTACTTTTGTAAATATTATCAGTTGAAGAGAATAGGTATGCCGTACGTGTAAATGATGTAAATGCGTTAGCAGAAGCTCCATACTCACTGAACTTTTGGAAGACATCGCCATCTTCTTTTTCGAACATTTTATGCTCTAAGAAGTGAGCGATTCCATCCGGCACCGTAATGCTTTCTGTTTGACCTATGGGTACAAAAGTGCGATCAATAGAACCGTACTTCGTTGTAAATGTAACAAATGTTTTAGAAAAACCTTTTTTCGGCAAGATATATACATCTAATCCATTTTCAAGCTTTTCATAATAAAGAGTTTCATCTAATTGCTTAAATTCTATTGTTTTCATTGTGCGGCTTGCTCCTTTCCACATAAGAAATAGACCGCTTCAAGCTGCACTTGCTTTGCCATTGCAACAACATCTTCTTTTGTCACAGCTTTCCACTTATTTGCCCAGGCTTGAACTGAAAATTCCTCAGGTAAATCTTTATATTGATCAAAAATTTCAATTTGTCCTCGAGCAGAATCTAAGGATTCTTTTAGCTGATTCGTCAGCATAGCCTTTGTTTGTTCCAGCTCTAAATTTGTAATGTCCCCAGCCTGCATGACGGCTAGTTGTTCTTTAATTAAAGATAGCGCTTTTTCTTCATTTTTAGCTTCAATACCAGATACAACAAATACAAGTCCGTAATGCGAAGCGTAGGAACTAGAAGCATAATACGCAAGACTCTCTTTTTCACGAACATTCATAAACAACTTGGCATGTGGATACCCACCAAAAATGCCATTAAAAATTTGCATCTTAGAGAAATCTGCATCACCAAATCTAACAGGTGTGCTAAAGCCAATATGAAGTTTACCTTGTTTCATTTCATACTGCTCTCTTACATAATCATTGTCTGGATGTTGTTGAGGAAGTACTGCTGGAACTTCCTCAGGAGTACGATCCTTAAATGGTAGCGCTTTTTTTAATTTCGCAACCATTTCCTCTTCATTAATGTCTCCAGCTACATAAATATCGATTTTGTCGTTAGCTAGCATCGATTGATAAGCCTCAAATAATGAGGAAGGGGTAATCTTTTGAATTTCTTCGACACTACCATTCGCTGAAATTGATGCTGGCTCATTTGGTCTCAGGATTTGTTGTAGACGGAATTGAGCAAAGCGAGATTTATCATCAAAAATAGATTCAATACGTTGAATAACTGTCTTTTTTTCACGCTCAACAACGGATTCCTTAAAAACACCATTTTCTAGATTAGGCTCAAAAATAGCCGTATGCAATAAACCAAGGACTTCGTTTAAGACACTCGTATTCGCTAGATAATGATCATTAACAGTCTCTACATTCATAAGAACTGTATGCTCATTGCCACGCTTCGATGTATCAAAATACAAAACTGTACCATACAAGTCATCTAAAAAGCTTCGAAAAGCAGCAGTTGTCTTATATTTAGCATTACTGTGCTGCAGTACATTTGTTAACACTGTACGCTCTGATGCACTTTTAGCCGTTAATGCTCTTCTCCATTTAATTGAAAAATTCACGGTTTTAAATTGGGTCGTTTGTCGGATATGCAAATTGACACCTTTTGCAAAAGGTATTGTTTTAAACATATGAAACCCTCCTATCCTTCTTAATATAACGATGTACTACACATACTATACATGTCTATTGTCTATAATTGCAAAAGGAATCCAAAGTATGTATGGGAAAAATTAAAAATTACGCCAATTATATAGAAAAAGGACTGAGCATAGCTTGCCCAGTCCTTAAAATGCTTTTCTTAGCGTTTACCTTTTATATAAGGCTGTCCACTCGCTTTTGGAGCGTTTGCTTTCCCAATAAAGCCTGCTAAAGCAAGAATTGTTAACACATACGGTAAAATTTGTAGATAAACTGCTGGAACATTCTCGATTAGCGGAATTTGATTCCCTGCAATACTTAATGTTTGTGCTAAACCGAAGAATAGGGCTGCACCTAGTGCTCCAATTGGATGCCACTTCCCGAAAATCATTGCGGCAATAGCCATGAAACCTTGACCAGCAATTGTTGCGTGTGAGAAGTCGTGTGTAATTGTTTGTGCATACACTGCACCACCAAGACCACCTAATGCCCCAGAAATCATCACGGCAATATAGCGCATTTTATTTACATTTATACCCATTGTATCTGCTGCCATTGGATGTTCACCCACAGCACGCAAACGCAAGCCGAATGGCGTTTTATAAATGATAAACCATGCCCCGAATGCTACAGCAAACGCTAAAATAGATGTGCTGTAAACATCATGGAACAGTAAACGACCGAAGAACGGAATATCCTCTAAGTAAGGGACACCAAAACGACGAATCGGTTGGTCAATCATATCTGTTTGACCTTTATCATAAATCATTTTTACTAAGAATACAGTTGCAGCTAAACCTAGTAAGTTAATAGCTACCCCTGATACCGTTTGATCGGCACGGAAAGAAATAGAAGCTACAGCATGGAAAAGTGAGAACACAGCACCAATCACAACAGCTGCTAGCATCGCCACCCAAACTGTTGCTGCCCCTAATGATGAAGCGAATTCTAAATTGACAAAAATACCAACAAAAGCACCGACAATCATTAAGCCTTCTAGCCCGATGTTGACAACACCAGAGCGTTCAGAGAATACCCCACCGATGGCCGTAAAAATCAAAGGTGTCGCATAAAGAATCGCTGAAGGGATGATGAAATATAACATTTCTAAAAAGCTCATGTTATTGTCCCTCCTTTTTCTTGCTCAGCTTTTGTAAGCCTACTCGAATAATATAGCCTGATGCAACGAAGAAGATAATCAACGCAATAATAATGGATACGATTTCTTCTGGAATACCCGCAGCATTTGGCATATTTAATGCACCATATTTTAAAGAACCAAAAAGGGATGCTCCAAACACTACCCCAAGTGGTGTATTGGCACCAAGTAGGGCAACGGCGATACCGTCAAAACCAATTCCCGTAAAGCCAGGTTTAATGGATGCGTTTTGGAATGTCCCTAAAGCTTCCATCGCACCACCAAGACCTGCAAACATACCAGAAATCGTCATAGCTAAAATAATATTTTTATTGACACTCATACCTGCATAGTCAGCAGCATTTTTGTTAAAACCTACTGCTTTTAGCTCGTAGCCACGTGTTGTTTTTTCTAAAATGAACCACATCACAACTACCATTAAAAGTGCAACAATGATCCCATAGTGAAGACTTGAATTGTCTGTAAGCTCTCTTAAAAACGGAGAACGTAAAGAAGCTGACTCGTGGATACGTTCTGTTTTAAAGCTGCCATCGGACAATTTCTTAATTACTGCATTTGCAATATAAAGTGCAGTGTAGTTCAGCATAATTGTCGCAATAACTTCGTGAACTTTAAATTTCGCTTTTAAGAAACCTGCAATAAAGGCCCAAAATGCACCTGCAGCAGCTGCCGCAAGCAATGCTAATGGTAAGTGAATGATTTTAGGAAGTTCAAACGCATAACCTACCCAAGCAGCGGCCAACCAACCTAAAATTAGCTGACCTTCAACACCGATATTGAAGAGCCCTGTACGGAATGCAAATGCTACCGCAAGACCTGCTAAAATATATGGTGTAATTTGACGAATTGTGTTCCCGATTGAATATGAATCTCCAAAAATACCTGTCCAAAGAGCGATATAACCTTGCACTGGGTCATAGCCACTGACTACCATAACGATAGCCCCTACAATTAAACCGATAATGATAGAGATGATAGGAACGAGGATATTAATGACACGATTTGACATTAGTCGTTCCCCTCCTTCGCATCACGCTTTATATTTTTTTTACTTTGTCCTGCCATTAGTAAGCCTAGCTCTTGTTCAGTCGTTTCTTTCGGATTTAACTCATCGACAATTTGTCCATCATAGATAACAGCAATTCGATCCGAAACATTCATCACCTCATCTAATTCAAATGAGATTAACAAAACGGCTTTCCCTTTATCACGTTGCTCAATTAGACGAGAATGAATGAATTCAATAGCTCCTACGTCAAGTCCACGTGTTGGTAGAGCAGCAATTAATAGATCAGGGTTACGGTCAATTTCACGACCAATAATTGCTTTTTGTTGGTTACCACCAGATAATGCACGAGCTGGTGTCATCTCCCCATTACCAGTACGCACATCATACTCTTTAATGATTTGACGAGCTTTCTCTGACACCTTTTTATAGTCCATCACAAAGCCCTTCGCTATTGGAGATTGGTAATAAGTTTGTAATGCAATATTATGACCAATCGGGAAATCTAAAACTAATCCATGCTTATGACGGTCTTGTGGAATATGTCCTACGCCTTCCTCTGTAATTTTACGAGGCTTCATGTTAGTAATATCTTTACCATTCAGCTTGACTTTACCACTTTTAATTTTGCGTAGACCTGTAATGGCTTCTATTAACTCGGATTGACCATTACCATCAATACCAGCAATACCTACGATTTCACCTTTACGAACATTTAAATTAAGACCTTTAACTTTATCAATATTTCGATAGTCTGTAACAACCAAGTTCTCAATCGAAAGCACTTCTTCAGTCGGTGTCGCATCCGTTTTTTCCGTTTTAAATTCAACTTGACGTCCAACCATCATCTCAGCAAGCTGATCAGGATTTGTGGCAGCGGTTACAACAGTGCCAATCCCTTCTCCCTTACGGATAATCGTCACACGGTCTGAAACTTCCATAATTTCTTTTAGCTTATGCGTAATTAAAATAATGGATTTACCCTCTGCGATAAGACGACGCATTATTTGAATTAATTCGGTAATTTCTTGCGGTGTTAATGATGCAGTTGGTTCATCAAAAATTAAAATTTCGGCACCACGATACAATGTTTTTAATATTTCTACACGCTGTTGCATACCAACCGTGATATCCTCGATTTTGGCGGTCGGATCAACATCTAATCCATACTTTTCAGAAAGTGCTTGTACTTTCTTAGCCGCATCTTTTATATTCACAATTCCCATTTTAGTAGGCTCAGTGCCTAAAATGATATTTTCTGTTACCGTAAAGTTTTCTACCAACATAAAATGTTGATGCACCATGCCAATCCCTAAATCATTGGCAATATTCGGGTTTGTAATTTTTACAGCCTTCCCACGTACACGAATTTCGCCACCCTCTGGTTGATACAAACCAAAAAGGACGTTCATCAAAGTCGATTTACCTGCACCATTTTCACCTAGCAATGCATGAATCTCGCCTTGTTTCAGTTGGAGGGTGATATTATTATTCGCCACGAAATTACCGAATTCTTTACGGATTCCTAGCATTTCAATCACATAATCCAAATTTGTCACTCCCTTAATAGGCACTATTATTAAGTATTTTCATCTTAGCGTATAGTATCTGCTGCTACATGATGGATGGTACAGATAAGCCATACGTCCAGTAATAAATTTTCTACTAGAGGCTATATTTTATTACCGATTTAATATCCCACCTATAGAGGTAGATGTTTTGCTAAATTAATACAGGAAAGGTCATCGTTAGAAACCTTTCTTCTATTAACTTGTTACCATCATTATTCAAATCATAATTACTACCTCTATAAGGTTCCTATAAATCTAGCTAAATAGAGTATTGCGAATAATCTAAATATAACGATAGATTGAAAAATCATCATAAGGTCCTTCTAAGAGTCCCTTATGATGATCAAAAGATGAATTATTTTTCCACTTTTTCTGGAACTTTGATTTCACCCTTAGCAATTTTTTCTTTATATTCGTCGATTACTTTTTGTACATCTTCTGGAATCGCACCGCGAGAATCTGCAAGTTTAACGCCATCTTCAGCTAAACCATAAACAAGTGTTTCGCCACCTGGGAAATCACCATTTTTCGCTCTATTTGAAATATCTACAACTGCTGTATTAACACCTTTTAACATAGAAGTTAATGTAACGTTTGTTTTATCGTCAACTTTACCTTCTTCGTATTGGTCAGCATCTACACCGATAACCCATACATCAGCATTTGGATCTTTCGCTTTACGCTCTTTTGCTTCAGAGAATACACCGTTACCAGTTGCACCAGCAGCGTGGAAGATTACATCTACACCTGAAGAATACATGCTGTTCGCTGTAATTTTACCAAGATCTGCTTTATCAAACGCACCAGTATATTTTACTTGAATATCGATATCTGGGTTTACTGCTTTAGCCCCTTCAACGAAACCAGCGTGGAAACGGTTAATAACTGGAATATCAACGCCGCCTACGAAGCCGATTTTACCTGTTTTAGATGTTTTCGCTGCAGCAACACCTGCTAAGAAAGCACCTTCTTGCTCTTTGAACAGTACGTTTACTACGTTGTCTGCTTCTACTTCAGCATCGATTAATGCAAAGTGGCTATCTGGATTTTCAGAAGCAACTGCATCAATTGCATCAGCCATCATGAATCCGATACCAAATACTAAGTTAAAGTCACGACGAATTAAGTTGTTTAAGTTTGTTTCATAGTCAGCATCTGAAGCTGATTGTAGGTAGTCAAAACCACCATCACCTTTTGATAAATCGTGCTCTTTACCGTAAGCTTGTACACCTTCCCATGCAGATTGGTTGAATGATTTGTCATCAACGCCACCTACGTCAGTAACCATCGCTACTGAGAAAGCTTCTTCTGTGCTTTCGCCACCTGAAGCATTGTCATTTTCTTTCGCTGGCTTTTCATCGTCTTTCGTACCACAAGCACCTAAAATAGCACTTGCCGCTAATACTGATGTTAATACTAAACCAAATTTACGTTTTTTCATTTAATTAACCCCCCAAAGGTATTGTAATTAGCAGGAAAAAATTTAGAAATGTTCTACACCCGTTTACGAACTACATGGAAGCTGAATTTATCAGCTCGGAAATAATTTTTTGAATAGAGCACTACTTGATCATGATCATCATAATGCAATTGCTTTAACACTAAAAGAGCTGTCTCACGTCCACAATTTAAAATCGGTGAGGCTTGTTCATGATACCCAACTGGATCAATATAGGTTACAGCATAAGCTACATGAATTTTGCCAGATTGCTCAAGTGCAGAGAACAGTGAAACTTCTTTTTTTTCGACAAAGTCAGTAGGCAGGAAGCTTGCAGGTAGCCTGTCTATGCAGTATACTACTGGCTCACCATCCGCTGTTCTGACACGTTCAATCGTGAGTATTTTATCGTCGCCATCACTTTGGAAGCGTTTTAAATCTTCCTCAGAAGGCACATGCTCAGTCGCTTTTAAAAAACGCGAACCTGGCTCCATACCTGCTGCCTCGATCATAGAAGAAATACTAGATAAATGCTCGATGCCTGATGTAAACAACGGCTTCGGGTTGACAAAAGTCCCAACCCCATGTCGGCGCACAATCACATTTTCCTCTTCCAACAGTCGAAGTGCTTCTCTAAGTGTTGCTCGACTGACTCCTAGTGATTTCGATAATTCAAATTCTGAAGGCAGCTTTTCATTTTCTTTAAAAATGCCAGCCTCGATATCAGATTTTAAACGATCGATTACTTGAAGATAGAGATGACGATGATCTGCTTTAATAGTCACATATATCACCACCAAAATCAGAGATCAGACATCTGATGTACAACATTCCTACTAATCGTTCATAAATATAACATTTTTGCAGAATGAAATAAACAGTTTTGAGTAAAATCTGTTATAGAATTCATTCTTTCTTTATTTTATCTGCAAATATTTGGACAAAAACACAATTTCTCTCACCATTTTCATCTTCATTTTTTGCTTAGTTATCGTATTGGTGAACAAGTACTTGACGAGGCTTACTGCCCTCCGGAGGCCCAACAATACCGCGTTGCTCCATCTGATCAACAATACGTGCAGCTCTTGAATAACCAATACGGAAGCGACGTTGAAGCATAGAGACAGATGCTGTTTGCATATTGACAACTAATTGGACTGCTTCATCATATAAATCATCTGTTTCCTCTAAAATGGTTTCTTCTTCAGTAGGAATCATTTCCTCCTGATACTGAGCTTTTTGCTGTTCTATAACAAAATTCACAACAGCTTCAACCTCTTGATCTGATAAAAAGGCACCCTGCACCCTTTTCGGTTTCGAAGCCCCGGCTGGTAAAAATAGCATATCACCACGACCCAGTAGGCGTTCAGCCCCACCCATGTCTAAAATTGTTCTTGAGTCAATCGCGGAAGAAACTGCAAAAGCAATTCTGGATGGAATATTTGCTTTAATGACACCTGTTAAAACATCTACACTTGGTCGTTGTGTGGCGATAATCAAATGAATGCCCGCCGCCCTTGCCATTTGTGCTAAACGTGTAATCGAATCCTCTACATCACTTGATGCGACCATCATCAAATCCGCTAACTCATCTACAATAACCACAATATAAGGTAGCTTTGGATGCTTTTCCTCTGTTTGATCATTAACCTTTTGGACATGTGCATTATAGCCCTCAATATTTCTTGTACCTGTATGAGAAAACAAATCATAGCGACGTTCCATTTCAGATACCACTTTTTTCAGTGCTTGAGAAGCTTTACGTGCATCCGTTACGACAGGCGCTAATAAATGTGGAATCCCATTATAAACGTTTAATTCAACCATTTTTGGGTCTATCATCATGAGCTTCACTTCATGCGGTTTTGTACGCATTAGTATGGAAACAACAATGCCATTTATACACACACTTTTCCCACTTCCTGTAGAACCAGCTACAAGTAAATGTGGCATTTTATTGAGCTCTGCTAATACAGCTTGTCCTGTAATATCACGACCAAATGCTACTTGTAATAATGCTTCAGGCTTAGCACCATCTTTCGATTCTAATACCTCACGAAGTGTTACAATGGCTACCTCACTATTAGGTACTTCTATACCAATCGCAGATTTCCCAGGAATTGGCGCTTCCATACGAATATCTTTAGCTGCCAATGCTAATGCAAGATCATCTTGCAAATTGACAATTTTGCTTACTTTCACTCCGATATCTGGTAAAATCTCGTATTTCGTAACAGCAGGACCTAAATGCACCTGTGTCACCTTTGCCTTTACGCCAAAGCTTTGTAATGTTTGTTCAAGCTTTTTGGCATTTGCTTGAATCACTGAATATTCACCACTTTGATCATGTTGTGGTGGTAATTGTAATAAATTATATGATGGGAGCTGATAATCTGCATTTTCTACTGCATCTGTACCCTGAATCTGGACATCATCCGTTGCTTCTTCTAGTTCATTTTCCACCAAGTGAGTTGTATCCAGTACTTCTCTTTCCTGTGAAACATTCTGTGTGAAAGCAGAAATAATCGGTTCATGTGGTATTTCTTCTTGTTCTGGCATATCTATAGATTGATTAACGGCTGCTACTTCATCCCCACTCTCTACTCTTGAACGACGATTATTTTGTTTCTTGGGTGTATTTTTTTTCTTATCTCGGTGCTTTTTTTTCCATTTCCCAAATACATCTGGCGTTTTTTCTGCTAAATAAGGCACTAATGCTTTACCAGTGACAAGTATTAAACCAATAAAGAAAATAACCCAAGCAACAACTTTTGCCCCTGAGGCCTCAAACAGCACATGAAGCCCGCTAAAGAGTAGGGCACCAATCATGCCCCCTCCCAAAGCATTACTACGATGAATGATACCTTCTGTATTAATCAAAATTCGCCATGATTCACGTAGCACAGAATCAGATAGTAGACCACCTGATTTGGATAGTTGTTCAAATAATATGCCATGGCTAAAAATCGTTAAGCTCATAACAATGAGGAACATGCCAAGTATTAATCGATCCTTTATCCCAACTTTTTTACGACCAATCATCATTAACAATGCAACAAATATAAGCATAAATGGAACAGCAAAATGTAAATTACCAAAAAGGAACATGGCGATTGTTTGTAGAATCCGCCCGATCATGCCGTATTCAAAAATCATAATGACTGCTAATGCAATTAAGAGCAACCCTAATATTTCGTACATAAGCGGATGCATGTCTTTTTTTTCTGTTGTCGCTTTACTTTTAGTAACTTTTTTTCTCTTACTAACTGCCATCTAATTCACCTTCTTCTGCAATCCATTCTATATATGTAGCGAATCATCACATGTAGAACTTGAATATTTCAAAAAAAGGATTTTCCACCGCAATTGGGAGAAAATCCTTTTTCATTTATTTTTTCCTCAAAGCATATACGATGAGCTTGTTCAATTAATATTCCATAATAATAGGAATAATCATTGGGCGACGTTTTGTTTTTTGGAATAAATACGTATTTAGCGTATCTCTAATTTCTTGTTTAATGTTCGTCCATTCAAAGGTTTCTTTCCCAACGTACTTTTCAATTACATTCTTCGCTATGTCAGAAGCCTCAATCATTAATTCCTCTGATTCTCGTACATAGACAAAGCCTCGTGATAAAATTTCTGGCCCAGAGGCAATTTTCTTTTGTGCTCGATTCAATGTTACCACCACAATGAAAATACCATCCTGAGATAATAACTTACGGTCACGAAGTACAATATTACCTACATCGCCTACACCAATACCGTCAATTAAGACATTACCAGCTTGTACACGGCCACTCATGCGCATTTTATTATTTTTATATTCTACGATATCCCCTTTATCAGCGATAAAAATTTGGGATTTTTGCATACCTAGCTGTTGTGCTAATTTAGAGTGCGCAATTAGCATACGGTATTCTCCTTGTACGGGAATAAAGTACTTTGGTTGCATCAAGTTTAGCATCAGCTTTAAATCTTCTTGGCTACCATGTCCTGAAACATGGACATTTTTGCTAGAAGTCAAAATTTCAGCGCCTGCTTTTGACATAGAGTTCATTGTATTCGCCATTTGAACTTCCATGCCAGGAGAAGGTGTAAAAGTAATTAGTACCGTGTCACCTTGTTTAATTTTAATGTCACGATGGTGCTTACGGACAATTTTTTCTAAAGCATCGAGAGGTTCTCCTCTGTTGCCTGTTGCAATAATGATAATTTCATCATCTTGATATTTTTGCATTTCCGAGATCGGAATAATTGTATCTTCTTCGACTGTTAAATAACCTAGCTGTACGCCTAAATCAACCGCTTTTTCCAATGGTTTGCCCACAATTACAACCTTACGGAATGATTTCTGGGCTTGAGCAAATACTTGTTGAATTCGAATAAAATTCGATGCGTAAACAGCTACTAAAATACGACCCGGTGCTGAGTGGAATGTTTTGGATAATTGTTCTTCAATGACAATCTCTGATGTCGTATATCCTGGTCGCTCAGCCTCACAAGACTCAGATAATAGAATGAAAACGCCGTCTTCACCTAGCTGTGCCATTTTTGCTAAATCCGGTTTAAATTTACCTGTCGCTGACTGATCAAATTTAAACTCTCCTGTATGAACAATCGCGCCTTCAGATGTATGGAACACTACCCCTAACGAATCGGGAATACTATGTGTTGTGTGGAAGAATGTTACATACGTTGAGTTAAAATTCATACGACTACGGTTTGTTACTTCAAAAAACTTTACTTGATGTGGTGCAGGTAATTCTTTTAAATGTTCCTTTGCTAATGCAATAGTTAATTTCGAACCGTACACAGGTGCCTTTATTTTTTGTAATACATAGGCAATAGAACCAATTGCATCTTCATGACCATGTGTTAAGAAAATACCTTTCACACGTTCTTTATTTTCTTCTAAGTAAGTAATGTCAGGAATCACGATATCTATACCTAGCATTTCATCTTCTGGGAACATTAAGCCGCTATCCACCACAAATAGCTCTTCATCAATTTCTACTACGTACATGGCTTTCCCAATTTCGCCTACACCACCAAGAGGGATGATGCGGATTAATTCATTTTTCTTTTTTGTCAATTTATTTCCTCCTAAAAAATATCCCGAACAGCAACCACTTAACATTTATTATACGGTTTGCAAAGCTTTTGCACAAATTAAAAATACATGTTTCACGTTGGAAATAGATTTTCCTGCTATTTGCTTATTACTAGCAGATGGAAAACAAAAATTGGCTATCCTGTATAAATAGAGCTAAATAAGTATTTGTAAGGACGACGAGTTACAAATTTGGTAAATACTTTTTATTTTATAAAATATAAAAAACGAGGCTGAAATGCTATCAGCCTCGCTGCTATTTATCTAAAACTTTTCGCTTTTTCTTGATACGTATCCCAAATTCGGTCAAAATTAGCTTTCTCTTCATCTGTCATTTCCATCATCGGCAAACGAACATTGAGTGTATCAAATCCTAATTTTGTCATCGCATATTTAATCGGTGAAGGGTTGGGCTGAGCGAACAGCGCACGTACTAAAGGTAATAAGGCTCTGTGAATTTGGGCTGCTAGCTGATGATTTCCTTCTTCAAACGCTTTAATCATTAATTGCATATCATTGCCTACCACATGGGCAGCTACAGAAATAACACCTGCTCCGCCAATGGCCATTAGTGGGAGTGTTAAACCATCGTCCCCACTATACACTAAGAAATCATCAGCTGGATCAACATTCTCAATAACATCACCCATCTGATCTAAGTTACCGCTCGCTTCTTTAATCCAAGCAATATTAGGAATCTTGCTTAAGGCAACAGAAGTTTCATAGGCAACATTGACCCCAGTACGCCCTGGAACATTATAAAGCATAACAGGGAGACTCGTTTGTTTAGCTATGGTTTCAAAGTGAGCATAAATCCCACGTTGATTTGGCTTATTATAGTAGGGAGCTACAAGCATAATGCCGTCTGCTCCATTTTCTTCTGCCTTATGTGTCATTGCGATAGAGTAAGCTGTTTCATTATCCCCAGTACCTGCAATAACTGGTACGCGACCTGCTACTTTCTCAACTGTAAAGCGTACAACTTCAATTTTCTCTTCTGTAGACATAGTTGGGTTTTCAGAAGTCGTACCACAAGCAACAATACAATCAGTACCATTGTCTATTAAATGATTAATAATACGTTCTAGTTCTGGATAATTAATCGTGCCATCATTTTTGAACGGCGTAATCATTGCCGTTCCAATTCGACCTAAATTCATCCTTACACCCCTCTTATAGTAAGTTATCCTCAAGCATTGCTTCTGCAATTTGGATAGAGTTTAATGCGGCGCCTTTTAATAAATTGTCAGAAACGATCCATAGATGGAACCCTTTGCTGTTGTCTAAATCTTGACGGATACGTCCTACAAAAGTAGCGTCTTCCCCTTCTGCATAAATAGGCATTGGGTAAGTTTGTGTTGCAATATCATCTTGTAATACCACACCTGGTGCATTGCGTAATACTTCGAAAATCTCTTGGATTGACGCTTCTTTCTCTACCTCAATATAAACAGATTCAGAGTGACCTGAAACGACTGGCACACGAACACAAGTAGCAGCTACTTTTAGCTCTGGTGCATGCATGATTTTTTTCGTCTCATTAATCATTTTCATTTCTTCGTATGTAAATCCATTATCTGTGAATTTATCGATTTGTGGAATGACATTACGAGCAATTGGGTAATGACGTTTATCACTACCAGACGGTAAAATATTTGCTTCTACATCTTTACCTGCATCCCAGTTTTCGCTTTGTGCCTTTAATTCTTGAATCGCAGAAATCCCCGCACCTGATACTGCCTGATAAGTTGAAACGATTACCTTTGTTAAACCAAATGCATGACGAATTGGTTCAAGTGCAGCTACCATTTGAATTGTCGAGCAGTTTGGATTCGCAATAATTCCCTTATGCTTCGCTAAGTCGCCTCGATTCACTTCAGGCACGACAAGCGGTACCTCTGGATCCATACGAAAATGGCTCGTATTATCAATAACTACTGCACCACGCTTAGCTGCTTCTGGTGCAAGCACAGCTGATACTGAACCACCAGCTGAGAATAAAGCGACATTGACGCCTTCGAAAGCCTCAGGTGTCGCTTCTTCAATTGTATATGTTTCCCCATTAAATTCGATTGATTTTCCTGCTGAACGAGCAGAAGCTAGAAATTTAATATGTCCAATCGGAAATTTACGTTTAATCAACTGCTCCATCATTTTCGATCCTACTGCACCTGTTGCCCCAACAACCGCAACTGTTAACTGCTTTGTCATCTGTCATCTCTCCTTGAATACATGTTCCATAATGTGTGCTATTGTATCACAAAAATACTGAAAATTGTGTGTAATCTCTTATTTATTTGAAATATTGTATCAACAGCGGTTGTAATTGCTTTTTCTGCGTAATTGCTGCATGAACAGTATCCACCATTTGCTCAAAATCAGCAATTAAAGAATTTGGTTTGGAGTGAGGGGCATCCTGACCAAAGGGAATAAAATATATATTTTTGGCATTTAACAGCTTCATAATATTTATGCCATTTAAGCCTAGTGCATCGTTTGTGGAAATACCTAAAACTACAGGCGAACCATTACGCAAAGTTGCCTTTGCTGCCATTAACACAGGACTATCTGTTGCTGCATTAGCAAATTTACTTATGCTATTGCCTGTCATGGGGGCTATGACCATTGCATCTAATGGATTGGATGGGCCAAATGGCTCCGCCTCTTTTATAGAAGAAATAACTTTTTCTCCTGTCAAAGCTTCTATTTTGGCAATCCACTCTTCACCTGTACCAAAGCGTGTAGCTGCATGTAAAACGGAATGGGTAATGATTGGAATAACTGTTGCTCCGACATCAATAAAATTTTGGATTTTAGGTACTACATCTTCATACGTACAATGAGAAGCAGTAATACCTAAGCCAATTCGTTTCCCCGTTAACAATTTTCTTCCTCCTCTATTGCCTTGCACAATATTGTAGCAGCATCATGTGCAAAGTATTTCCCAGGCAATGATGGCAATAGTACATATGTTTGCAATTGATCAGAATCTATATCTAAACATCCTGGTTCTGATGCCAAGTCATATAAAACAGTTGGAACATGCTCTATAAATGACTCTGTAATCCATTTAGCAGGAATTGTATTAATAAAAATGCCATCTGTAATAGACCATTGGCGATCATCTAAATTCGTGGCTTTATAACCATAAGCTTTTGCTTCACTCACTTGTACAACTGAACGTGCAACAATATGAACATTTGCACCCATCTTAACTAGTAAAGAGGCGAGCATTTTTGCAATGCGACCAAAACCTGCGATTGTGAAATTTTGTCCGTAAATACATTTTTGTTCGAGTCCGTAAAACGTGGCGATAAATCCCTCCGCTGTTAATCGAGCATTTTGCCAAATAAATGATTCTTGTTGTAAATAGCAAATAGATTCATTTTTCTCTAGTAATTGCTTCCAATGCATTGTTAATCGACCCGTATAAAATTTCACTTGTGATATACCATAGAGCTGCTCAACTTCTATTTTTAATGGAAGAATAGGTAATACGATTTTATTAGGCTGGAATTCTAAAACAAGTTTATTTAACTCTTCGTTCCATACGGTCGTTCTTTTATAAAATACTGTTCTCGATGGACTTCTTAGCATTGTAGCTAGTTCCTTTAATCGGGAGTCCTCACCGATAACAAGCCATTTTTCGTTTTCCAAAAGCTCACCTCACTGTAAATATTCTGACTGTACTGTAGATGTCTTATTAAATAAAATACGATCTTCACCAATTAAAATAATTTCGTGCCAAGGTATCATTTCACTAACTTTCATTTTCTTTTTTTGGAATGGTAGTTTATCTTTCACAATTTCAAAACCATGTATTTTCCCTGTTTGCACATCTAATAGGCATTCTGTATGTGCCAGGATGCCAAAATGTACGCCACCCTCAATTTGAATTAACTCCTTATCCACCATCTCAGATAGTAGCATGCCTCATCTCCCTCCTTGAGCCGTTACCTCAATATATGCGGACTTTTTGCAAATCGTGACCCCTACCTAAAGTACGAATATGTTGCATTTTCACCGCCTTCTGTATATAGTGTATATATACAGTTATAAGAGGTGATGATTTGTGCATATCCATTTAAGTAATGCGAGTGAAAAACCTATTTATGAGCAAATCACCATACAGCTCAAAGAGGCTATTTTAGCTAATAAATTACAGGCAGGTGATGCACTACCGTCTATCCGCGCTTTAGCAAAGGATTTAAAAATAAGTGTGATGACCACTAAACGTGCCTATGCTGATTTAGAGCGAGATGGTTTCATTGAAACAGTCGCTGGGAAAGGGAGCTTTGTCACAGAACGAAATCAAGACTTTCTACGTGAGGAGCTATTAAGGCAGGTAGAGGGGCACTTGCAAAAGGCAGCAAAAATAGCGAAAACCGCTGGACTTTCTAGTGAAGAATTACAAGAACTACTATCTTTAATGTTAGAGGAGGATAAGTAATATGAATGCCATTGAAATTCATGATCTACATAAGGGCTTTGAAGGCTTTTTTCTAAAAGATATAAGTTTTTCCGTCCCTCAAGGCACTGTAATGGGTTTTGTTGGAGAAAACGGGGCTGGCAAATCAACAACGATAAAATGCATGCTGAATTTAATAAAAAAAGAATATGGCGAAATTTTGCTATTTGGTAAAGATCATGTCGAACACGAACTATCGATAAAAAACGACATCGGCGTTGTATTTGACGATTTACATGTACCAGAAACGCTAAATGCGACGCAACTCGACAAAATTATGAGAAAAGTATTTCAAACATGGGATTCAGACTATTATTTTGAAAGATTAGCTCAATTTAAGGTGCCAAAGAGGAAGAAGATTAAGGAACTATCACGAGGAATGAGGATGAAGCTATCAATTGCCTTAGCATTGGCACATCATCCAAAATTATTGATTTTAGATGAGCCAACAAGTGGATTAGACCCTATTATTCGGGATGAAATTCTGGATTTATTTTTAGCATTTATGCAGGATGAAACGCACAGCATTTTATTTTCTTCGCATATTACAAGCGATTTAGAAAAAATTGCTGACTATATTACGTTAATTCATAATGGTGAGATTTTATTGAGCGAGAGTAAAGATGCTCTATTATATGAATATGGTATTTTCAAAGGTAACAGTGAGGAAGTAAACGACTTGCCAGAGCATGCGATTCTAAGAACCCGTCCTGGCGCGTTTGGAATAGAAGCATTGGTTCTGAAAAATGAAGTAAATGAGGCTTTCAGACTTGAAAGACCTTCTATAGAAGATATCATGCTATTTTTCGTGAAAGGTAGTGTTTAAATATGGTAGGACTTATCCTAAAAGATTTAATGACCATTCAACGACAAATGAAAGCACAAGCATTTGTTCTTATATTTCTTCTTGTGATGGCGATTTTTATGCAGCAAAGCGCAATGCTTCTAGCTGTTATTGTTTTTATTGTTACAATACAAGCGATAACTGCCCTTAGCTACGATGAACAAAGTAAGTGGGATAAATACGCTAATACTTTACCAATTTCTAAAGCGGATATCGTTTTTAGTAAATATATACTCAGTGTAATGTTAATGATTTTCGGACTTGTTATGGCATTACCTATCCTATTTTTTATCAATTTTTTTACCAATAACGACATTACTTCAGAATTTTTCCTAACGTTTAATTTGATCGTAACATCGGCGCTCTGTTTATTAGCCGTATTACTACCTATCTATATTAAATTTGGCTCTATTAAAGGAAGAATAGTCCTCATAGCGTTTTGTTTTAGCCCTGGCTTCTTAACGGGGATGTTTAAAGAATATATCCCTGATATGACTCAAACCTTTTTATATTTAAAGCAATATGTCTATTTAGCACCTTTGGGCGGGCTAATACTGCTCTGCCTCTCCTCTCTAGTTTCTACTGCTATTTATAAAAGAAAAGAGTTTTAGGAGGGATCTCATGCGAGCACTGTTGTTACAAAGAATTGTCGTACAAAAATGGACTATTCTTTTTACAATGACGATATGTGTACTTCTTCATTTTGTACATTTACCTTTTGTAGATAGTCCTTCTATCGGATTATTTGTTGTCGTTATTTCAGCCAACATCGTAGATAATCTATATAGAGGCGACCGTCAAGTAAAATGGACAATGTATGTCAATACGCTACCTCTATCAAAGAAAACACAATTGCAATCCGATTTTTTATTTTGCTATGGCCTTATTGCATTGCTCTTTATTATCCTTGCGCCTATGTATTTCTCACAACCTGATGCATCTGAAAATTTTATCGAGCATCTTGCTATGTACTTTGCTTATATAAGTAGCGCCTCTTTCCTCATCTGTAGTCAATTTTATATTCAGTATCTTGATGAAACAGAGGGAATGCGAACGGTTAGAATGCTTACAGCTATTGTGCTTATCATTCTGCTGAATTTTGTTATTCATTACTATTTATCACTAGTAGCTGCAAATTTAATTATCTTACTCATACCAACACTGGTTAGTATCCTCATCACTTTTCTTGTGTTTCACAAATGTCTTTATTTATACATGGCAAAGGAAATTTGCTAAACATTCATCAAAAAATAGGCTGCCTTATTTGGCAGCCTATTTTTAATCGTGTTGAATAACAAAACAAAAGGAATGGCTTTCCGTTGCAGGCTACTTGCTTTCCTACGTGCATGCAGAGCCGCTTCCTTCGCTACCTCTCCGTTTAGAGGCTGACATGTCTCGCTATCCCACGGGAGTCAAGTACCTTCCGCGCACCCCGTAAAGTGTTACCTTTTATAGCTGGAACAAATGCTATTTTATTAAAATATCTTTATTCGCTAGGACCTATGATTGAGATAGCTGGTTCTGCTTTTAAAATTTTAGCGATCAGCCGATCCACCGACTCCATCGATACGGCATCGATCGATTTAAGAACCTCGTCTACTGTTCGATGCTTGCGATGGACAAGTTCACTTGTTCCATTACGATTCATACGAGCCCCAGTACCTTCTAGCCCAAGGACAAAGCTGCCTTTAAGCTGCTCTTTCGCATTATCAAGCTCCTCCTCTGTCACACCACCCGCTACAATATCTAATAAAGTAGCATCGATCGTGTGCTGAAGCTGTGCTAATTGCTGTCGACTAGTACTACCATAAATCGTAAAAGCACCTACATCGGCATAACATGATTGATAGGAAAAAATAGAATAGGCTAGCCCACGTTCTTCTCGTACTTCCTGAAACAATCGAGAACTCATATTCCCGCCAATAATATTGTTAAGCGCAATAAAGCTATACATATCTGGATCTTTTACACCGATTGCTGGATAGGAAATCGCGACGTGTGCCTGCTCTGTATCGCGTATTTTTGTAATTTCTCCTGGATAAAATGAAGGGTTTGTCAGCACAGGTGCCATAGCATGTGGTGAAGGTTGATAGTGACCAAATAAATCTTCAATCGTTTGCATAAGCTGAGATGAAATATTACCTGCAATAGAAATTACAACGGATTCTGGCCCATAATGTTTATCCATGTATTGTCGTATAGCAGCTGCTGTAAATGTCTTTAATGTAGCAGCAGTGCCTAGTATTGGACGACCGAGTGCATCATTCGGATACATGACACCCCACAGCTTCTCATGAACATCGTCATCAGGAGCATCTTCGCTCATTAAAATTTCTTCTAATACTACTTGTCGCTCTTTTTCTAATTCTTCTTTCGCAAATGTAGAATTGAAAAACATATCTGCTAGTATAGTGACCGCAAGCTCCGCATGATGATCTAAAACTTTAGCATAGTAACATGTATTTTCTTTCGATGTGAAGGCATTTAGCTCTCCACCGATTCGATCAAATTCTTCAGCAATTTGACGAGCTGAGCGAGTGGTTGTTCCTTTAAACAACATATGCTCAATAAAATGTGTAATACCATTCTCTTCAGGTAGCTCATAGCGAGAGCCAGCATTCACAAAAATACCTAATGCAACAGACCTCACATGATCTATTTGCTCTGATACAATTCGAACACCGTTCTGACATGTATGTACTTGAACCAAACTATCTCCCCCAATTATAAAATTCCTCTACTATTCTTCTTGCTACTATCGAAAAAGGCTGCGCAATCTACGCAGCCTTTTGATCGATATTATTTTTCTTGTTCTGCGCGTTCTTTTTCCTCTTGTATTACTACTTTGCGAGATAAATTCACACGGCCTTGCTTGTCGATTTCAATTACTTTCACAAGTAATTGATCACCTAGTTTTAAGACGTCCTCTACTTGCTTTGTACGTTCCTCTTGAATTTCCGAAATGTGAAGCAAGCCATCTTTACCTGGGAAGATCTCACAAAATGCACCGAATTTTTCAATGCGCTTCACTGTTGATAAGTAGTATTCGCCTACTTTCGCTTCACGCACGATATCTTCAATAATTTGTTTTGCACGTGCATTCATTTCTTCATTTGCAGAAGAAATGTAGATTGTACCATCTTGTTCTGTATCAATCTTAACGCCTGTCTCTTCAATAATTTTGTTAATCTGTTTACCACCAGGTCCAATCACATCACGAATTTTATCTGGATTAATTTTCACAATGACAATTTTCGGTGCAAATTCAGACAATTTTTCACGAGGTTCAGCAAGTGTTGCAAGCATTGACTCTAGAATATGCATACGTCCAACTTTCGCTTGTGTCAGTGCTTCTTCTAAAATATTGCGAGATAAACCATCGATTTTAATGTCCATTTGTAGAGCCGTTACACCTTTAGCTGTACCAGCAACTTTAAAGTCCATATCGCCTAAATGGTCTTCCATTCCTTGAATATCCGTTAAAATGGAATAGTGCTCGCCTTTTTTAATAAGACCCATTGCAATACCTGCTACTGGCGCTTTTAATGGTACACCCGCATCCATCATGGCTAATGTGGATGCACAGATAGAAGCTTGAGAAGTGGATCCGTTTGATTCAAGTACTTCTGATACACAACGAATTGTATATGGGAAAGCCGATTCATCAGGAATAACAGCTTCAAGTGCACGTTCACCTAACGCACCATGACCGATTTCACGACGACCTGGTCCACGGATTGGACCCGTTTCCCCTACAGAAAATTGAGGGAAGTTATAATGGTGCATAAAGCGTTTTGACTCTTCCACACCTAAACCGTCAATAATTTGTACATCACCAAGTGCACCTAGTGTACAAATAGAAAGTGCTTGTGTTTGTCCACGTGTAAATAAACCTGAACCATGTGTACGTTGTAATAAGCCTGTTTCAGAAGAAAGTGGTCGGATTTCGTCGAGCTTACGACCATCTGGACGAATCTTATCTTCCGTGATTTGACGGCGTACTTCTTCTTTTACCATCTTGTCAAGAATTGTGTACACTTGTTTCATTGTTTCGTCATCTGCTTCTTGCTCTTCATAAGAAGCGATAACACGATCTTTAACAGCTTGAATTGCCTCATCACGTGCATGTTTCTCTGCCGTTTGAATTGCATCATGCATATCAGTCTCACAAGCTGCTTTTATATCGGCTTGAATCGCTTCGTCAATTTCAAATAGTGTCACTGGTAACTTTTCTTTACCAACCTCTGCCACAATTTGCTCTTGGAAAGCAATGATTTTTTTGATTTCTTCATGACCGAACATAATTGCTTCTAACATGATTTCCTCTGGTACTTCAAGTGCACCCGCTTCAACCATATTGATAGCATCTTTGTTCCCTGCTACAGATAAATGAATTGTTGAGCGATTCGATTGCTCTACTGTCGGGTTTACAATGAATTCTCCATCAATATAACCAACTTGTACACCTGCGATTGGCCCATCAAATGGAATATCAGAGATCGCTAATGCTAATGATGAACCAACCATTGCTGCCATTTCAGATGTACAGTCAGGATCATTTGACATAACCATAGAAATAACTTGTACTTCATTACGGAAACCATCCGGGAACATCGGACGAATCGGACGGTCGATTAAACGGCTTGCTAAAATCGCCTTTTCAGATGGACGTCCTTCACGCTTAATAAAGCCGCCAGGAATTTTACCTGCAGCATATAGACGCTCTTCATAGTTTACTGTTAATGGGAAGAAATCAAGTGGTTTAGGTGATTTTGACATTGTTGCTGTAGCAAGTACAGAAGTATCGCCATAGCGTACTAATGCGGCTCCGTTTGCTTGTTTTGCTAACTGTCCTACTTCAATTACAAGTGGACGGCCAGCCCATTCATAGGAATAGACTTTCTTTTCGTTCATTCAATGAACCCCTCTCTATTATAAAAACACTTACTTCGTCTGTATGTACTAATAGTAAGTGTACCAAAAATGCTTGTTCTATGCTAAATAATATTTCATGAAATAATCATACATTTAAATTCAGTTATTGCCAATTTATTTAAGATTTATTTCTTTATTTTATTGAAAAAGCATTTTTGGTATATGGATTTTTTTATATTGATTCCTTCTTGACGAAAAGTAATGTATGTAAATGGAAATAACTGCTTCGCTAACATTAGTTTTTCACGTACAAGTTTAAACAATAGACTTATTATAACATGGAGCTTATCATACAACATCCTATAAGGTAAAAGAAAGTCGGATCATCTTGGAAAGTTAGTAAGTCAGGCAAATAATAGTCAGATATACATAGTGTTGAAAAACAAAATCATCAATAAAATTTTTGTGAAAGTTGCGTAAGCGAGTATCGGACGCCCAGTGGAACGGAAATCACCCCCCTCACCTTGCAAGAAGGGCTTTTCTGCTAGTAACATTTCTTTTCTCAACAACATGAATACCCCACCCATATAATGGGCGGGGTATATTCAGACTAATGAGTAGTCTCCTAATATAAGATATATATATAAGTTTATTATGTAATTTTAGCAACAGGTTGAACTACATCTTTTTTCTTATTTCTCGCCATCTTTTCACCTATGATAGGCATAATGAAGCGGTCAAGCCCGAATTTTCCAGCATTGTAACCAGCAACGGCTATAAAGATTGCAAGTAAAATATCCCAAGGGTTGCTAGATATAGTACCTGCCATTAAGAAGGCAAAATTCATGACCATACCGAAAAATGCAGCATATGTCGTTAAGCATCCCAAAATTAATCCTAGCCCTACTAAAAACTCTCCCCAAGGCACAAGAATATTAATTAGCTCAGCATTTGGCAAAGCAAATGATTCAATAAACTTTACATACAGTGGGTATGCGAGCTCTTCTCCACTTGTCACTGGATTTGCAATAGCATTGGCTAAAAAGCCAGATGCATCAAAGCCATTAAACAGTTTTCCCCAACCTGCTGTAAGCCAATGCCAGCCTAAATAAACACGAGTAACTGTTAAAATACCTGCAACAATATTATTCTCTCTTAATAATTGGTTAAACATCCTACTCACCCTTCTAAATGATTTAGTTTACATTTCACCAACTATTATTTTCTAACCCATAGCCATCGTTTACGAGTATCCAATGATAGCATTTAGATTGTATGATTGACGCTTATGTACCAATTGTCTTGAGCCTCTATCCTATAATTTGCTTGATTGTATTTCGTGAAATATAATAGCAATCTAGCATTCAATTTATCTACTTCAATTACACTTGCAAATGATGATCGCAATGACTATAACATGGGCTGTGAAATGTGATTAGAATATATCACCCTTTTATCAAGTATCAAATCATTTTTATCTATCGTTCATCGGAGTGTAGAAAAGTTATGGCTTATTGTTGAACAAAATTAACAAGATTATCGCAAAAAAAAGACTGTAGACAAACATCAGTTTGTCTACAGTCTAATATAGGATTACTTTTGCTATTAATTAGCGACGTAAGCCTAAACGGTTGATTAATTCACGGTAACGTTGTACGTCTGTTTCACGAAGATATTTTAATAAGTGACGACGACGACCTACCATTTTAAGAAGACCACGCTCAGAGTGGAAATCTTTTTTGTGAGTACGTAAGTGAGTATTTAGAGCGTTGATTTCCGCTGTTAATACTGCAACTTGTACTTCTGGTGAACCAGTGTCACTTTCGTGAGTACGGTACTCAGCGATAATTTCGTTTTTACGTTCTTTTGTAATAGCCATGTGTATGGACCTCCTAAATTATAATTAATCCCCATTAGCACAGTAAACGTTGGAGTCATCGATATACCGAGCTAAGGTTAAGCATTTATGCACTTATGAATATTATCATACATTACTTAATCAAGCAAGTAAAACGTCGACTTGGCTAATGTGACTACAATGATGAAGTACGTATTATAGCTCATTAAAGTAACGGATTGCTTCTTGTTTATCCTTTTCAATTTGCGATTTCAAGGCCTCAATACCATCGAATTTCCGTTCACTTCGAATACGTTTATACCACGCCACATGTACTTCTTCACCGTAGATATTTTTATCAAAGTTTAAAATATGGACTTCAATCGATAATTGCTTATCATTTAGGTCTTTGAAAGTTGGTTTATAGCCCACATTACAAACACCATCATACCAGCTATTTTGTACAAGCAGACGAACAGCATAGACACCACTTGCTGGAATAAACGTTCCCTCTAAAGCTTGGACATTTGCTGTAGGGAAGCCAATAGTACGACCACGCTTATCACCATGTACAACAATCCCATTGATTTCAAATGGTCTCCCTAATAACACTGTTGCTTCTTCCATATCGCCTTCTTGTAATAGCTTGCGGATACGGGTAGAGCTGATTTTCTCAACATCATCTGTTTTCTTCTCAACAATTGTAACGCCATAATCACCATTGCTTAATACACGCATATCTTCCATTGTTCCCTTACCAAATGCTCCAAACGAATAATCGAAGCCAGCTGTCACATGCTGAACATTTAATCCACGGATAAATGTATCGATAAATGCCGCTGGGGAAAGTTTGGCAAAATCAGAAGTGAAGTGGACAACGAATACCGTATCCACACCCTGTTCTTCAAACAGCTGTAATTTTTGCTGTAAGAGTGTAATATAAAAAACCTTTTCGTTACGTCCACCAAGGACTAATGAAGGATGTGGATCGAATGTCATCACTGCAGTAGGAATTTGTCGCTTGTTTCCTTCTTCCTTAGCTGCCTTGATAACTGCTTGATGCCCTCTATGTACACCATCGAAAAAGCCAAGAGCTAATGAATACGGCTGCATGCTTTCTCGTTGCTGTAATTGATGTGGGTATTTTAAATGAATGACCTCCATTGAAAAATCCTCCTACTCTATCGTCGGAAACATCTTATGTGGCTTCATCAAACCATCCTTTGTTGGGTGAGCTTGATAAACCGCAACTGCCTTTCCATTGATTCCATACACAATTTTATCATGACTATTTAA
Source organism: Lysinibacillus sp. BSL11 (assembly GCF_052928325.1). Lineage (NCBI taxonomy): Bacteria > Bacillati > Bacillota > Bacilli > Caryophanales > Bacillaceae > Lysinibacillus > Lysinibacillus sp. BSL11. The sequence goes on from NZ_JAVGCX010000015.1 coordinate 88,779, forward strand.
TAATGCATCTGCTGGAAGCACTTGTCCATTGAAAATTTCTTTTTCATTGGCATTCGTAATCTCAATAAATGGATAGTCTGCTAATGCATACTCGACAGGTAAAATACAGGTAGCTACTTGCTCAGCCTCCATTAGTTCAGCAACCTGTGCTAACGTAAAACAGTTTTCTCGTGTAAAAGTACCTGAAGCAGTTCGTACAAGCTCTTTCATATGCGCTGGATAGCCAAGAGCCTCACCAATTTGCACAGCTAATGTTCGAATATATGTCCCTTTACTACAAGCGATACGTACTGGAAATGTAATTTCTTGCCCCTCATAATGTGCTAGTTCATCAAGTAGCTCTAAATCATAAATTGTTACTTGGCGAGTTGGTCTTTCAACACTTTCGCCTTTTCGCGCATATTCATAGAGGCGCTTCCCATTTACTTTTACTGCTGAAAACATGGGTGGTGTTTGTTCAATAACGCCAGTTAATGAAGCTAAAACCTCTAACAACTGCTCCCGAGAAAAATTTTTTATCGTAAGATCTTCTTCAACGGTTTCACCTTCTGCATCCTCGGTTGTTGTGGTACGACCTATTGAAATAATTGCTTCATAGATTTTCCCTGCATCAGTTAGATATTCTGCTATTCGAGTTGCTTGGCCAATACAAATTGGTAGTACGCCCTCAACACCTGGATCAAGTGTCCCTGTATGTCCAACTTTTTTTGTCCGCAAAATTTTGCGTAATTTAAAGACACAGTCATGGCTTGTCATGCCTCTTTCTTTCCAAAGCGGTAAAATACCGTTCATATAGCTCCTCCCAAATTGCCTACTCTATAATTTATTTACTCATCCGCAATATAACCTTTTCCATAAAGATAAAAAGTCTGCCTGCATAAACATGCATGTGGCAGACTTTTTTAGCTTATTCTTTGTGTAAACCTCTAAGCAATGAATCAATACGGTTCCCATATTCAATCGATGAATCAAATTCAAAGATTAATTCTGGTGTACGTCGTAAACGAATGCGTGATCCGATTTCAGAGCGAATGAAGCCTGAAGCTTTTACTAAAGCTTTGAGCGTTTCCTCTCGTTCACGTTCATTGCCTAAAGATGTAATATAAATTGTCGCTTGCTGTAAATCACCCGTTACTTCAACACCTGTAACAGTCACAAAACCAACACGCGGATCTTTTATTTTACGGCCAAGTATATCACCAAGCTCCTTTTTCATTTGCTCGGCAACACGGTTTGAACGTAGAGACATAATTTGTCACCTCTATTTCGATGTACAGATAGTTGATATTTTATTGCTGTGCATGCTTCTCAACTATCTACTGTTACTTATAAATAATCTCGCCACACATTAAGCTGTTCCCATGACGGATTTGACTGTAAATAATGGAGCGCGTGATTAATTTCCCGTTCAGCTGCTTCTTTTGATGATGAAACAGCAACAAGTGCTAATTTCGTTCGCTGCCATACATTTTGATGGTCAATTTCCGCAATTGAAACGTTAAATTTCTGCTTTGTGCGGGTAATCATACGCTGTAAGACAGCACGTTTTTCCTTTAACGAATGGGCAGTTTGAATGATAAATTCAACCTCTGCATACACGATCATTAGGCGCGTTTAATCTCTTCCATAATATAGGCTTCAATAATATCGCCTTCTTTAATATCGTTGAAGTTTGTAATTGTAATACCACATTCGTATCCTTTTGCCACTTCTTTTACTTCATCTTTGAAGCGTTTAAGCGTATCTAACTCACCTTCGAAAATAACGACATTATCGCGGATCACACGTACACCTGAATCACGTGTTACTTTTCCTTCAGTTACATATGAACCAGCAATTGTACCAACTTTTGATACTTTAATTGTTTGACGAACTTCTGCTTGACCAATAATTTTTTCTTCAAATTCAGGATCAAGCATACCTTTCATTGCTTGTTCAATCTCTTCAATTACTTTATAGATAATGCGGTGTAAGCGAATATCTACGCCCTCTTCTTCTGCTGCACGTTTTGCGTTAACATCCGGACGGACGTTAAATCCAATAACAATCGCATTAGAAGCTGCTGCAAGAGAAATATCAGATTCGGTAATAGCTCCAGCACCTGTGTGAATAATTTTCACATTTACGCCTTCCACATCAATTTTCATTAGGGAGGCTGCCATTGCTTCAACAGTACCTTGAACGTCAGCTTTCACAATTAAGTTAAGCTCTTTCATTTCGCCTTGGCTCATTTGTTCAAATAAGTTATCAAGCGTTACACGTTGTTTTTCTGAACGTTGTGCTTGAATCGCTGACATTGCTCTTGTTTCCCCAACTTGGCGCGCTGTTTTTTCGTCTTCAAAGACAACGAAACGGTCACCTGCTTGAGGTACATCATTTAAACCTGTAATTTCAACTGGAGTTGATGGACCAGCTTCTTTTACACGACGACCTTTATCATTTACCATCGCACGTACACGACCATACGTATGACCTACAACGATTGGGTCACCTACTTTTAATGTTCCATCTTGTACTAAAAGCGTAGCAACCGAGCCACGACCTTTATCAAGCTGCGCTTCGATTACTGTTCCAAGTGCTAAACGTTCTGGGTTTGCTTTAAGCTCTCCAACTTCAGCTACAAGTAAAATCATTTCTAACAATGTATCAATGCCTTCACCTTTTAACGCTGAAATTGGAACGAAAATTGTATCTCCACCCCATGCTTCAGGAACTAAGCCATGTTCTGTTAATTCTTGCATCACACGATCTGGATTTGCCGATGGTTTATCCATTTTATTCACAGCCACAATAATTGGTACTTCAGCTGCCTTGGCGTGATTAATCGCTTCTACTGTTTGTGGCATAACACCATCATCAGCAGCTACAACTAAAATTGTTAAATCCGTTACTTTTGCACCACGTGCACGCATTGTTGTGAAAGCCGCATGTCCTGGTGTATCAAGGAATGTAATTTTCTTGTCGCCTTCTGTAACTTGGTATGCACCAATATGTTGTGTAATACCACCAGCTTCTCCTGCTGTTACTTTTGTATGGCGAATAGAGTCTAATAAAGTTGTTTTACCATGGTCAACGTGACCCATAATTGTTACAACTGGCGGACGTTCTGATAAATCTGCCTCGTTTACTTCTTCTGTTTGCTCGAAGTGTGTTTCTAAATCCGTAATATCTACACGAATTTCTTCTTCCACTTCTACACCATAGTCTGCGCAAATTAATTCAATTGCATCCTTATCTAATTCTTGGTTAATTGTTGCCATTACGCCAAGCATGAATAATTTTTTAATGATTTCAGATGGCTCACGGTGTAATTTTTTTGCTAATTCTGCAACTGATAATGATTCAACAAAAGTAATTTTTTCTGGAAGTTCCTTTTGTTTCACTGGAATTGAAGGTTGATGCGTTTTTGGATGGCGACGTTTGCCTCCATGAATCCCTGGTTTTGGACGTTGGTTGTAACCACCGCCACCTCTACGATTATTATTGTTATTATTATTATTTTGTGTCATATTTCTATTTTGATTACCTTTTGTATTCTTAGATTTTTCGTTAGACGAATTTGAGTTTTGCTGTGCATGTTGCTGATTGTTTGCTTTTGGCTTAGAAGTAGCAGATTGCTGCCTTGGTCCTTCTTGCTTTTTCACCGAATGCTGTGGTTTTTGCTGGCCATTTGATTGAGGTTTTTGTGCCATGTTTTGAGTTGATTGTTTTGCTACATTTTTCTCAGGTGTTGCTTTAAATGTTTGGTTTAACTTTGCCACAGCGTCTTTTTCCAACATAGACATATGGTTTGTTACACTCACATTTAATTTACTTAGTGCTTCAATAACCTCTTTACTCGTTTTATTCACTTGCTTCGCATATTCATGAACTCTGATTTTGGTCATCTGCTCACCCCCGATTAGTTTTCGTTGAGTAGACTAGACAATTTACTTGCAAAACCTTTATCGGTAATCGCTAAAGCCACTCGGGCCTCCTTACCTGTAGCATGTCCTAGATCATATCGATCTCCAATTACATGATACTCAACGTTGTAGTACGTGCACTTATCTTGAATTTTTTTACTAGAGTTTTTAGAAGCATCGTTTGCAAGCAGTACTAGTTTAGCATTGCCATTGCGGACTTCCTTTACTACTAACTCTTCTCCTGAAATCACCTTACGTGCTCTTGCTGCGATTCCAAGCAAATTAAATATTGCTTGATTTATCATAAAATTGACTCCCTACGAATCAGCAAAATAAGTTCCTCGTATATTTCTTCAGGAATTTTCACATCAAGTTGGTGCCCTAATACATTTTTCTTACGCGCAAGGTCAACTGCCTGCTCTGATTTAGAGACATAGGCACCACGCCCAGGCTTTTTCCCGGAGACATCTACACTTACTTCGCCCTCTTTCGAACGAACAACACGTATCATCTCTTTCTTTGGTAGCATTTCTCCAGTTGCTACACATTTACGAAGAGGTACTTTTTTGTTTACAGCCATAAGAATCACCATTCCTCTCTGAAGCTTGTCGTAAGAGGTGGACAAGTCATGCTCTACTTGACGCTCTGACAGTATTCAGTCGGCGTAGGGGGCCCACTGAATACTGTCAGCTAACTTGTCACACGGGCTTTCTTACTTATTCTTCGTCGTCTTGATATAAGTCAACTGCTACATCATCAAAATCACTTTCTTCATCATCAGCAGGGATGAAAGTGCTTGTAGCCGAAGGATAAATACCTAATTCACGAGCATCAGTCTCACTCTTAATATCAATTTTCCAGCCAGTAAGCTTCGCTGCTAGGCGAGCATTTTGCCCACGTTTACCGATAGCTAGAGATAATTGATAGTCTGGTACAACGACTGTTGTCGACTTTTCTTCTTCATTCACTTGTACATCTAATACTTTTGATGGGCTTAATGCATTAGCTACAAATACAACTGGGTCTTCAGACCATTCTACGATATCAATTTTTTCGCCATTTAGTTCATTGACAATCGTTTGTACACGAGCACCTTTTGCCCCAACACATGAACCAACTGGATCCACTTCCTCATTATGTGCGAAAACAGAAATTTTAGAGCGATCTCCAGCTTCACGTGCAATTGATTTAATCTCTACAATACCCTCATAAATTTCAGGTACTTCCATCTCAAATAATCGACGTAATAAACCAGGATGTGTACGAGACACAATCACTTGAGGTCCACGTGTTGTACGTTCTACTTTTGTAATATACACTTTAATACGATCATGTGGATGATAAGATTCACCTTGGATTTGTTCATTAACAGGCAATGCCGCTTCTACTTTCCCTAAACCTACATAGATATTACGAGCATCTAAACGTTCAACAACCCCAGTTACGATATCATCTTCACGATCTACGTATTGCTCATAGATTAAACCTCGTTCCGCTTCACGTACGCGTTGTGTAACTACCTGCTTTGCTGTTTGTGCAGCAATGCGTCCAAAGTTACGCGGTGTTACTTCCTGTTCCACGATGTCCTCTAGCTGATAGGCTGGATTAATGACTTTTGCATCTTCTAAAGAAATTTGCAAACGATCATCTTCTACCTCTTCCACAACATCTTTACGTGAAAATACACGAATTGAGCCCTGATCTAAATTTAAGTCTACTCGAACATTTTGTGCTTGGTTAAAGTTGCGTTTGTAAGCTGTAACTAATGCCGCTTCAATGGCTTCGATTAACACATCTCTTGAAATTCCTTTTTGTTCTTCTAGCGCATTCAGCGCATCTAACAAATCACTACTCATTTTGTTTTCACTCCTAAATATGCTTTATGCTGAAAAATCAATGGCAAGTCGTGCCAATGCGATTTTTTCTTGTTCAATTGTTACTGTTATTTTACGTGTTTTAATACGCACTTCCATCACTAATGTATGTTCAGCGTATGACGTTAAGTAGCCTTGGAATTCCTTCATGTCCTTGATGGGCTCATAGGTTTTTACATAAATAAACTTGCCAACTGCTTTGACAAAATCTGTATCTTTTTTTAATGGACGTTCCGCTCCAGGCGAAGAAACTTCTAAATAATAGTTTTGTGTAATTGGATCTTTTTCATCCAATAACAAGCTTAGTCGTTCACTCACTTGAGCACATTGATCGATGTCAATTCCACCCTCAGGTGTATCAACATAGACACGTAAAAACCAGTTACGTCCTTCTTTTACGAACTCAATATCCACTAGCTCAAGATTTAACTCATCCACAATTGGTTTAGCGAGCTCTTCAATTAAAGATGGTACTTTGCTCATTATTTCCTCCTGTATTTATCAAATTCTAGCGTATGAATTGTTCATCACTATCAAATTAACGTAGTGATGAACCATAATAAAACAGAAATTCCACCAGTTGCTTTGGTGAAATTTTACGGTCTTACCTGCTGTTAGTCAAAATTTGTTTTGCTACGGTTAAACAACAGAAAAGAGCGGGTATGCCCCACTCTTTTGCTGGAAAAATATCAACAAATTATTACCATAAGAATAGCACAGTTCTCGACACAATGCAAATTTCCTTCATTATAGATAACCATATTGTGTCAGGAATTTGAATTTACATTGTGACCTTTCAATGCAAAACAATTGCAATACTAGAATAGCGATAACTGATTAGCATCAGGCATGCCTTCTAAACAACCAAGCTGGTCCATGTATTCAATAAGTGTTTTGGAAACACGACCACGTTGCTGTAAATCTTCCTTGGATAAAAACTCTCCCTCTTCACGAGCAGCTACGATCGTTTTCGCCACGTTGGTTCCAAGACCCGGAATTGCATCGAACGGAGGGATTAGTGAATTGCCATCAATGACAAACTCACTAGCTTGGGAACGATATAGGTCAACCTTTTGGAAACTCATACCTCGTTCACACATTTCCAGTGCAAGCTCCAGCACGGTTAATAAGTTTTTCTCTTTAGTGGATGCATCTAAGCCTTTTATATTGATTTCATCAATCCGTGCTCGAATCATTTGCGATCCTTGCACCATTGCAATTAAATCAAAATCATCTGCTCGAACTGTGAAATACGCTGCATAATAAAGGATTGGAAAATGTACCTTGAACCAGGCAATTCGTACTGCCATAAGCACGTATGCTGCGGCATGGGCTTTCGGGAACATGTATTTTATCTTTTTACAAGATTCAATATACCAACCTGGTACTTTATTGGCGAGCATCTCCGCTTCAAATTCTTCTGATAAACCTTTCCCTTTACGAACAGATTCCATAATTTTGAAGGCTAGTGACGGCTCTAGACCTTGATAAATTAAATACACCATAATGTCATCACGACAACCAATTACTTCTTTTAGCACACATGTACCGTTTTGAATTAATTCTTGTGCATTCCCTAGCCATACGTCTGTTCCATGGGAAAGCCCAGAAATTTGTACAAGCTCTGAGAATGTCGAAGGCTTCGTATCTTCTAGCATTTGACGTACAAAACGCGTACCAAATTCTGGTATACCTAATGTCCCTGTCTTACAGCCAATTTGCTTTTCCGTAACGCCTAAAGATTCAGGAGAACTAAAAATTTTCATAACGACAGGATCATCGGTCGGGATTGTTTTAGGATCGATTCCCGATAAATCTTGTAACATCCTGATCACCGTTGGATCATCGTGTCCAAGTATATCTAGCTTTAAAATATTGTCATGAATAGAGTGGAAATCAAAATGGGTTGTACGCCATTCTGAATCCTGCGCATCTGCAGGGTATTGCACTGGAGAGAAATCATAAATGTCCATATAATCTGGAACAACAATAATTCCTCCAGGGTGTTGCCCAGTTGTACGTTTTACTCCTGTACAGCCTTGAACTAAACGATCAACTTCTGCTCCTCGAAAATGTAAATTATGATCACTTGCATAGCCTTTCACATAGCCATATGCTGTTTTCTCGGCCACGGTACCAATTGTTCCAGCACGGAATACATAATCCTCACCAAATAGCACCTTTGTATAATTGTGTGCTTGAGGCTGATATTCACCCGAAAAATTCAAGTCGATATCTGGTACCTTATCACCTTTGAAACCAAGGAAGGTTTCAAATGGTATGTCTTGTCCATCTTTTTTATAAGGTGTTCCACATTCCGTACAGTCTTTATTTGGTAAATCGAAGCCTGAGCTGACAGATCCATCATCGAAAAACTCAGAATGTTTACAACTAGGACAAATATAGTGAGGAGGTAATGGGTTAACCTCTGTGATTTCCATAAAAGTGGCTACTAATGAGGAACCGACCGAACCACGTGACCCTACTAAATAGCCATCAGCTAATGATTTTTTCACTAGCTTGGCAGAAATTAAATAAATTACACCAAAGCCGTGTCCCAAAATCGATTTTAACTCTTTTTCAATTCGAGCTTTCACAATTTCCGGTAACTCCTCACCATAAATACGATGGGCCATTTCATAGGTTAAATTGGTTACTTCATCATCAGAGCCCTCAATTTTTGGTGTATATAGGTCATCCTTTATTGGTTTAACGTCCCCAATACTTGCTGCTACTTTTTGAGCATTCGTCACAACCACTTCTTTTGCAAGATCCGGTCCTAAAAAATCAAATTCTTTCAGCATTTCATCAGTTGTTCTAAAATGGACCTCTGGTAGCTTAGAACGATTTAAAATATTTGCTCCACCTTGTGAACCAATAAGTATTTGCCTAAACATCCCATCTGTCGGATCTAAATAATGAACATTTCCAGTTGCAACAACAGGTTTATCTAGCTTCTTCCCGAGTTTCACAAGTTTACGGATAATATCTTCTAATGTCCATTCATCACGTACAACATTCCGTTCGATTAATGGTGCATATACAGCCTTCGGTTGCACCTCAATATAATCATAAAAGCGAGCAACTTTTTCTGCTTCCTCTGGAGACTTATTCATCATGGTTTCGAATACTTCACCATTACTACAACCTGATCCAACTAATAAACCCTCACGATATTGTTCAAGCACGGCACGTGTCACACGAGGAACACGATAGAATGTTTTTGTATGTGAATGTGAAACAATTTTAAATAAGTTTTTTAAGCCTGCATTATCTACTGCTAAAATTGTACAATGCATAGGTCTACCTTTTTTATAAGCATCCCCACCACCAATATGCTTATTGAAGTCATCATGGTATTTAATAGCTAGCTCATCAGCATCCTTTAATAGTTGCAGCAGTAGATATCCTGTCGCCTCTGTATCATAAATTGCTCGGTGATGCTGTGTTAATTCAATATTGAATTTTTTACACAGTGTATTCAAGCGATGGTTTTTCATTGTAGGATAAAGCAATCTTGCTAGCTCTAATGTATCAATGACAGGATGGACTGTCTCTTCAAGACCAAATTTTTTATAGCCTGTATATAGGAAGCCTATATCAAATGATGCGTTATGAGCGACAACGATTGCATCTCCGATAAAGGCATGAAATTCTTTAATGACCTGCTCTACCTCTGGAGCATTTCGAACCATATCATCTGTAATACCTGTTAATTCAATGGTAGTGGCCGAAAGTGGATGATGTGGATTTGCAAAACTTTCATATTTATCAATCACTTGTCCATCTTTAATTTTAACTGCAGCCAATTCAATAATCGTATCATATGCCGTTGACAGCCCTGTCGTTTCTACGTCAAAAACAACATACGTTGTTTCTGCCAATAAACGATGCTCTGGAGCATAGGCAATTGGTACACCATCATCAACTAAATTTGCTTCCAGACCATAAATAATCTTAATGCCATGTTTTTTGCCCGCTGCATATGCTTCAGGGAAAGATTGCACCACCGCATGATCTGTAATAGCTATTGCTGGATGCCCCCACTTTGCAGCTTGAGCAACAAGCCGATCAACAGGTGTAACAGCGTCCATTTGGCTCATTGGTGTATGCAAATGTAACTCAACACGCTTTTCACCCTCTGGTGCTAAATCCTGTCGTGTTTCTTTTTTGATTTCATTAATATCATTCGCCATGACGATTAAATCACGAATAAACGTATCGGTTTGCACAGAGCCTCGAACTTTAACCCACATGCCCTTTTTCAGATGTTGCATTAATTCAGCATCATCATTGTCACGAGAAAACATTTTAACAATGATGGAATCTGTATAGTCGGTAATTTTGATTTGTAATAATGAGCGTCCACTTTTTAATTCTTTTATTTCCGTATCAAAGACAAATCCCTCAATAATAACACGGCGTTCTTCTTCAACAATCCGTTTAATTTCCATGATTTCATTATCTTTAATTTGCATCCCAAGTTGGAATGGACGGTCACCAAGGTTGGCCAGTGCCGGATTGTCTTTCTTCTCTTGCTCACGCTTTTGGAAATCTTGCATCGCTTGCTGTGCCAGAGCCACTTCTTCCAGACGTTTCTGCTCCATAAATGCTTCCTGTGCCGCGATCATTTCTTCCGTTTCTTCTTGTAGCACAAAGTCGATTGCCATACGAGGGAAACCAAATTGACCATAGCTTTCTGCTAGTTTGTCCGCATACTTCGTTTTGAGCATCATAAATTCCATTTCCTGCATACAGGATAAAGTCATTTTTTGCCCGTTCCACGTTGGTATTTGAGTAATGAGACAATTTTTAAGCGTTGGAGCCATCTCATCAATTTGTTCCACAACATTTAGCCAGTACGCCTGCACCAATTCTTCTGTGACATTTTTTTCTAATGTTTCAAATGTCGTATTAACTTGTGCTATCGCTGAAAATTTCTCTGTCAAATGCGTACGGAAAAGCTGATATAACGGAAACGGTAATATATCTTTTAACTTAATTGTGAAATGCCAAAGTCTATCCTTTTTATGAACTGTCAGGCGTGATAGTTCACCTTCCTCAAAAAATGACATATATACATCATCTGTTAACTCTAGTTGTTGCAAGAGCATTCGAAGCCTCATTCTTGCCTCTTGTTGCTGTTCCAATCTAATGACACCTACTTTCAGAAAGAGGCAACTTCTTTAGCCTCATGTTCTAATTCGTCTTAAACGCATGATGAGAATTCAAGAAAAAAATTCGCTCCCACACTGCGGGCGCTCTTCAAGTTTAACAGAAATTTTACCATCTGTTGTTGCTTGCTTGGCTCACTGTCCCGCAGAAGTGTCGCGAATTATTTATATCTATCTTATCAAAATTATACGAAAGCCTCTATTAAAAGCATCAAATTCTAATTATCACCAATTTTTAGCTCGTCATTAATTTTTACGGAAAAATTCATTCAGACGATCAATTACTTCTTCTTTTTTCCATTCAAATGTTTCACCTGTTTGACGGAATTTCACTTCTACAATACCTTCTGTTGCTTTTTTACCAACCGTTACTCGAACAGGTAGACCAATTAAATCAGCATCAGCGAATTTTACACCCGCACGTTCAGGACGATCATCTAGTAACACATCATAACGGTATGATTTTAATAAGCCATAAAGCTCCTCCGCTAATGTCACTTGTGCCTCATCTTTTGTGTTAACTGGCACAACATGAATATCATATGGCGCTAATTGTGTTGGCCATGTAAAGCCATTGTCATCTTGGAAGTGCTCCGCTACAGCAGCTAGAATACGAGAAACGCCAATACCATAGCACCCCATAATAAATGGTTGAGCCTTACCTTGCTCATCTAAGAAAGTACCATTCATTTTAGCAGAGTATGTAGTACCTAATTTGAAAATATGACCAACCTCGATACCTTCTGCAAATTTAATGTTTCCTTGTCCATCTGGAGAAGGGTCTCCCTCTTGAATAAAACGAATATCTAAATAGTCATTAACTGCAAAATCACGCTCTGGGTTAACATTGACTAAATGGAATCCATCTTCGTTGGCACCTGCAATACCATTACGGATAGATTTAATAGCATGGTCTGCTACTACTTTTACGTCTACTGGTAATTTCACTGGACCAATTGAGCCAATGCCACATCCTAATAATTCTTGAATCGCTGCTTCACTTGCAAGTTCCACAGATCCTGCATCAAGTGCATTTTTCAATTTGATATCATTAATTTCATGATCCCCACGTGCAAGGACTACTACAAGCTCTCCATCTACATCAAAAACTAGAGATTTGATGACATTAGCAGGTTCTACTTTTAAGAATGCTGAAACATCTTCAATTGTTTTTTGCTCTGGAGTTGCTACTTTTTCTACATCTTTTAAAGCTTCATCAGATGGTTGATAGTCAACAATTACTTCAGCCATTTCGATATTTGCTGCATAATCAGAAGTATCTGAGTACGCAATTGTATCTTCCCCGATTTCAGAAAGTACCATAAATTCATGTGTTCCTTTACCGCCAATCGAACCTGCATCTGCAATAACAGCACGGTAGTTTAAGCCGAGGCGGGAGAAAATATTAGAATAAGCACGATACATATCTTCATATGTTTCATCTAAACTTTCACGTGACGCATGGAAAGAATAAGCATCCTTCATGATAAATTCTCTTCCTCTTAGTAAGCCAAAGCGAGGACGTTTTTCATCACGGAATTTCGTTTGAATTTGATACAATGTTAGCGGTAATTTTTTATATGATTTAATTTCATCACGGACTAAAGTTGTTATGACTTCTTCATGTGTTGGCCCTAATGCAAAATCACGGTCATGTCGGTCTTTTAAGCGCATTAATTCAGGTCCATATTTTTCCCAGCGACCTGATTCCTGCCATAGCTCGGCAGATTGTAGAGATGGCATTAGTAGCTCAATGGAGTTGATAGCTTCCATTTCTTCTCGAATAATTGTTTCAATTTTTGTTAGTACACGTTTTGCAAGCGGTAAATACGAGTATACCCCACTTGTATTTTGACGAATAAACCCTGCACGTAGTAATTGCTTATGTGATTTTACCTCAGCATCAGCAGGTACTTCACGTAACGTTGGGATAAATGTTTTACTTTGCTTCATTCAGTGTTCCACCTTTTTCAATAGATAAGTTTATACTCTCAATAGCATAAACAAATTTAGCTTTGAGCGCAATGTTTCATCGAAATTGCGCTCAAAGCTAGGAAATCAAATTTCATTTAACTGTAAATGAATTAAAAGAAAAATCGTTGTATATCGTTCCATGTAACAACCACCATTAGAATCATGAGTAGGACGATTCCTACAAAATGTACAATACCTTCTTTTTGACGGTCAATTGGTTTACCACGTAAAGCTTCAAAGCCAAAGAATAATAAACGGCCACCGTCAAGTGCTGGTAATGGAAGTAGGTTCATAATTCCTAAGTTAATACTTAGCATTGCGGCCCAATTCATTAAGTTCATAATACCATATTGGGCAACTTGCTCTGTTGCTTTATAAATACCTACAGGACCTGAAAGTGCGTCTATTGTGAACTTACCGGTAATTAGCATACCTAATAGTTCAAATATTTTCACAGTCATATTATAGGTTTCCTGAGCTCCATATACAACTGCCTTTAATGGGTTAAATTCTCTTGGACTTTCATAGCGTACACCTATTTGACCATATTTCTCGCCATCCTGCTGGATTTCCTTAACAGTCATATTTAAGTTCACTGATTGTCCATTTCGTTCAACTGTCACGGCAATATCTTCGTTTGGATGATCTTGAACGATTGCAGCTAAATCTTGCCATTTTTCAACTACTTGTCCGTTAATAGCTGTTACTCTATCTCCTGCCAGCATCCCTGCCTGTGCAGCTGGATCATTCTCTACTACTTCCGTGATAATTGGCTCGTATGTTGGAACACCATGGATCAATCCAATCACTAAATAAATCACAAACGCGAGAATAAAGTTAAACAAAGGGCCTGCAAAGATAGTCATTGCTCGTTGGCCAACTGTCTTTGCATTAAATTGACGATCGTGTGGTGCAATGACAAGTTCACGACCATTTTCCACAAGCACACAGTCTCTAGCTACTTGATAACGAACTAGACGTTCTTCTTCATCATAACCCTCTACAAATAACTCCTTCTCTAAATCGGCGCGTTCAACTTCTAAAAATAATAAATCTGGTAACTGCTTATTATTTTGATTGAAAATAATTTTTTTAACAACATTATCCTCATTCACAATAAGCCCTATTCGGTAGCCTGGCTGTAATTCCGTGCCATCCATATCCTCGCCGGCCATCCGTACGTATCCCCCGATTGGTAATAATCGAATAGTATACATTGTTTCTCCATGCGTTTTTCCATAAATTTTGGGACCCATTCCGATCGCAAATTCACGTACTAAGATACCTGCACGTTTGGCGAATAAGAAATGTCCAAGTTCATGGAAGAAGACGAGCATACCAAATATTAATATAAATGCAATGGCTGTTTGCATAATACCCCACCTTTAATAGCGATTAGTTAACGATACAGTGCTTTCGTTATTTTACCATGTCTAACACTATTTTTCTTGTCTCACTATCCACATGTAATATGGTTTGTAAATCTGGTACTGCAATGTTTTGGTGTGCCTGCATCACACGTTCAATCGTCTCATCAATTTCAAGGAATGTGATTTTCCCTTGTAAAAAGGCTGCAACTGCCGCTTCGTTTGCTGCATTCATCGCTGTCAGAATCGTACCACCCATACGACCAGCCTCATACGCTAAACGCAAAGCAGGGTATCGCTCAAAGTCCATCTCTTGAAAATGTAGTTGACCAATTTGCGCTAAATTTAGTCGCTGACCATTTTGTAATGGTATACGGTCTGGGTAGCTTAAAGCATATTGGATTGGCACACGCATATCTGGTGTACCTAGCTGAGCAATAACACTAGTATCATGATACTCAACTAGAGAGTGAATAATACTTTCTCTATGCAAAAGTACATCTATTTTATCATACGGCATATCAAATAAAACATGTGCTTCAATGACTTCTAATCCCTTATTCATCATTGTAGCGGAATCTATCGTAATCTTTGCACCCATAGACCAGTTCGGATGATTCAGTGCATCTGCAACCGTCACGTGTTTTAATTGTTCTCGGGTTTTATCACGGAAGCTACCACCAGAAGCGGTAATAATCAAACGTTCAATATTTTTCGGATTCTCACCATTCATCGATTGGAAGATGGCAGAGTGCTCACTATCTACAGGCAAGATGGCTACATTGTATTTTTTGGCCTCTGCCATCACTAAATGACCAGCAGTTACAAGCGTTTCTTTATTAGCAATAGCAATCGTTTTGCCCATACGAATGGCTGCTAATGTTGATTCAAGGCCTACACTTCCGAGCACAGCATTGACAAGTACAGTTGAATCTGGATGTGTTGCGACCTCTACAAGTCCTTTTGCTCCAAACGTAAATTGGATATTTGGAAACTCTTTAGCTAGTGTTAGTGCGTCTTCTTCTAATTGCACAGAAACTAATTCGGGCTTTAATGTTTCAATCATTTCTCGCGTTTTCTCTAAGTTCTTTCCTGATGAAAAAGCTACTAATTGAAAAGCATCACGTTGTTCTTTTAAGATATCGTAGGTTTGCCAACCAATTGAACCAGTTGCACCTAATAAACTAATTTTTTTCACAACAAATTGTCCCCTTTTTCTATCTAAGCAAATGATTTAGCAAAATGTCTTTTCCTATACAATCAATTACCAAATAAATGTAAAAAATGAAGTAGAGGCACGACAAATAATAGACTATCAAAGCGATCTAAAATTCCCCCATGCCCTGGTAAAATATTGCCTGAATCTTTTACATCAAAGTGACGTTTAATAGCAGATTCTACCAAATCGCCCATTTGACCAACAATTGAGGCAAAAATCGTTACAAAAATAAGTGATATATAACCATTTGCGAATGGGTAAATGAGTTGCATACATACTGCAAAAATAACAGCGATGACTATTCCACCTATAAAGCCTTCGATCGTTTTTTTAGGTGAAATTTCTGGCCATAACTTATTTTTCCCGAATTTTCTACCTACAAAATATGCACCCGAATCCGTTGTCCAAACAACTAATAAGCAATAGACAACATACTCTAATCCAACATTTCTAGTTTCAATTAGATAATGGAATCCTAATCCCACATAAAATGTGCCTAATAAAATAAAGCCAACTTCGTCAAAAGTAATTTTATTTTTTACTAAAACCACGTAAATAAGAAGTAGCATCATTAGACCATAGACTACCATTAGATTAGACGAATAGCCTATTAATTCTACAACCCTTTCACTCCAGTCCTTCGGGATAACGAGTAAAATTAAAGTGATCAGTCCTAAGAAGCCAGGCACAGAAAAGATGGAAATACCTTTCATCTTAAGTATTTCATAAAAACCGACAATAGCCATTGCTAGCACAAGTATGGCAAATGGTACTTTTCCATAAATAACGAATGGAATGAAAAGTGCTGCTGCAATTATTGCGGTAATAATTCGTTGTTTCAAGTTGTTTCTTCTCCCTTCAACCCACCGTAACGGCGATTACGTTTCTGATAGTTTTCCACCGCTTCGAGTAAGTTTTCCTCACTAAAATCTGGCCACAATGTATCTGTAAACCAAAATTCTGTATAGGCGAGCTGCCATAGCATAAAGTTACTTAATCGCACTTCACCACTTGTACGAATTAAAAGATCTGGCTCAGGTAAATGAGCTGTCATTAAATGAGATGTTAAGCAATCTTCTGTTATGTCTTGCATCGTTAATTGACCGTCCTGCACTTTTTGAAGCATCATTTTCATGGCATTGACCATTTCAGAACGACTACCATAATTCAGCGCAAAGTTTAAAATAAGCCCTGTATTATGCTTCGTTTCTTCCATTGCCTCATACAACGCTTTTTGTGTATGGGCAGGTAATAAAGATGGGTCTCCAATCATTTCGACACGTACATTACGCTCCATCATTTCTGGTAAAAAGGAACCTAAAAATTCAACAGGTAGCCGCATAAGAAAATCTACCTCAGGTTTTGGTCTCTTCCAATTTTCAGTGGAAAATGCATAGACAGTTAAGACTTTAATACCCAGGTCTGACGCAAATCTCGTCACCTTACGCACCGTCTTCATTCCTTCATGATGACCAGCCACACGTGGCATAGCTCTTTTCTTCGCCCAACGTCCATTTCCGTCCATAATAATCGCTACATGGGCAGGAATCGGCTCGCTTTTAGCTAGGGCCACACGCTCCTCCAATGATAGTGTATCCATATTTATTTGTTTACCTAATAGCTTTTTAAACATGCTAACTCCCCCACTACAACTAATCGGACGTATACTAACCTATCATATCAAACAAAAGCGCCTTTTGTCTTTTTTTTCCCTCTAAATTGACTATGTATGTACTAGCTTATTTTAGAACTATACACATATTAAAGAATGAGTTTGTTAAATAATAATTGATTGTATCATTAATGACCTTTTCACATTCATGCATGCTCTCTATTTGAGTAAGCAATTTGGCTATGAATAATAAAGAGAAAAGACGTCCTGTTAAGTATAGGACGCCTTCATCTCATCAAAAAGTTCCATCATAGACGTGTAAAAGGTTTATTTACACCTCTAAAATTTCTTTTTCTTTATCTTTCGCTACTTGATCTACTTTCACAATGAATTCATCTGTTAACTTTTGAATATCTTCTCCATAGCCACGTAGATCGTCTTCTGTGATTTCGCCAGCTTTTTCAAGTTTTTTCAAATCATCATTTGCATCACGACGAACATTACGTACAGCAATTTTTGCATCTTCCGCTTCTTTTTTCACTTGTTTTACTAGATCTTTACGACGCTCTTCTGTTAAAGCAGGAATCATAAGACGAATGACAGAACCATCATTTGTTGGTGTGATACCAATATCTGATTTCATAATTGCTTTTTCAATATCACCTAAAATTGATTTATCGTAAGGTGTAATTACTAATAAACGAGCTTCAGGTATAGAAACACCCGCAAGTTGGTTAATTGGTGTTGCTGCTCCATAGTAATCAACCGAAATACGATCTAATAGAGATGCGTTCGCACGACCTGCACGAATAGATGCTAGTTCGCGTGAGAAAGCTGCGATTGTTTTGTTCATTTTTTCTTTAGCTTGTTCTAAAACTTGTTTAGCCATTATACATTCCTCCTAACAACTGTTCCGATTTTTTCGCCTTGTACAGCACGTTTAATGTTACCCGGCTCCGTAATTGAGAAAACAATTAGCGGGATATCGTTATCCATACATAAAGTTGAAGCCGTTGAATCCATTACTTGTAAGCCTTGTTGGATAACGTCTAAGTATGTGAGTGTATCATATTTAATGGCTGTTTCATCCACTTTAGGATCCGCTGAATAAACGCCATCGACATTGTTTTTAGCCATTAAAATTGCATCAGCATCAATTTCTGCTGCTCGTAATGCGGCAGTCGTATCAGTAGAGAAGAACGGATTACCTGTCCCTGCTGCAAAGATAACGACACGCTTTTTCTCAAGATGTCTAACTGCTTTACGACGAATGTATGGCTCCGCTACTTGAGTCATCACAATAGAAGATTGAACACGTGTTTCAATGCCTAATTTTTCAAGTGCATCTTGTAAAGCTAGGGAGTTCATTACGGTTGCCAGCATGCCCATATAGTCCGCAGCAGCACGATCCATTCCCATCTCACTACCTATTTTTCCACGCCATATATTACCGCCACCTACAACAACAGCAACTTCTACATCAAGATCTACTACTTCTTTTACTTCTTCTGCAACAGACTTGATTATTTTTGGTGATAAACCGAAGCCCGCTTCTCCAGCTAACGCTTCACCACTTAGTTTAATAACTACTCGTTTATATTGCGGTACACTCATTGTAAACCTCCGTAAGACTTTATTTAAAACATCCCTATTCCCTTTTCCATTATAGTATATCTAACAATAATTGCTAGTTGTGAATAAGGCAGAATAGAAAATTATCTTCATTTTTTCATTCACTTCGGAAAAATAGGGAACACGCTATGTTGTGTTCCCCATTTTTTTGTCTAGATAATCTAGATATTATTTGATTAGAATCAAATGCAAGCTAAATTAGTTACCTTTAACTTGGCTCATTACTTCTTCTGCAAAGTTATCTTCACGTTTTTCGATACCTTCACCAACAGCGTAACGTACAAAGCCGTTTACAGAACCACCAGTTGAAGCTACAAAATCACGTACTTTTTGATCTGAGTTTTTAACGAAAGTTTGGTCAAGTAAGCAAACATCTTCGAAATATTTACCAAGACGGCCTTCAACCATTTTTGCAACGATGTTTTCTGGTTTACCTTCGTTAAGAGCTTGTTCAGTTAATACTTTACGCTCACGTTCAACTTCCTCAGCAGAAACTTCATCGCGAGAAACATAAGTTGGGTTAATTGCTGCAATGTGCATAGCAACATCTTTAGCAGCTGCTGCATCAGTAGAACCTTCTAAAGTTACTAACACACCGATACGACCGCCCATGTGTAAGTATGAACCGAATGCATCTGCATCAGATTTTGTTTTAATTTCGAAACGACGAAGTGTAATTTTTTCTCCAATTGTTGCAATAGCAGATGAGATTTGATCTACAATTTTTACGCCTTCAGCATTTGCAAGCTCTAAAGCAGCTTCAACTGAAGCAGGTTTAGCAGCAAGTAATTGCTCAGCTAAAGATGCAACTAATACTTGGAATTTGTCGTTTTTCGCAACAAAGTCAGTTTCAGCATTTACTTCAAGGATGATTGCTTCGTTACCTTGTTCTAAAATGTAAGTTGTACCTTCTGCAGCGATACGGTCAGCTTTTTTAGCAGCTGAAGAAAGACCTTTTTCACGTAGGAAGTCGATAGCTGCTTCTAAGTCGCCATCAGTTTGTACTAACGCTTTTTTACAATCCATCATACCAGCGCCAGTTTTTTCACGTAATTCTTTTACTAATTGTGCAGTAATGTTTGCCATTTAGTGTTTCCTCCTCAAATTGGTTGAACATAATTTAATGATAGGTTCTAAAAAAGGTGATAAGGGTTTTGAGCCACTTATCACCTTTTTGTAAACGTGAATTACTCAGCAGCAGCTTCTACAGCTGGAGCTTCTTCTTCACCTTGTTTTGACTCGATTAAAGCGTCGGCCATTTTAGCAGTTAAAAGTTTAACAGCGCGAATAGCATCATCATTAGCAGGGATTACGTAGTCGATTTCATCTGGATCACAGTTAGTATCAACAATACCTACTAGAGGGATGTTTAATTTACGAGCTTCTGCAACCGCAATGCGTTCTTTACGTGGGTCAACCACGAACATTACGTCTGGAAGATCGTGCATATCACGGATACCGCCTAAGAATTTGATTAGACGTTCGTGTTCTTTTTTAAGTTGGATTACTTCTTTTTTAGGAAGAACTTCGAAAGTTCCTTCTTCTTCCATTTTTTCGATTTGTTTCATACGTGCAACACGTTTTTGAATTGTACCGAAGTTTGTAAGAGTACCACCTAACCAACGTTGGTTGATGTAGTAGTTGCCTGAACGTTCAGCTTCATCTTTGATCGCTTCTTGTGCTTGTTTTTTCGTACCAACGAAAAGAACTTTACCACCATCTTGACCAACTTGACGCATGAAGTCATAAGCTTCCTCTAATTTTTTAACAGTTTTTTGTAAGTCGATGATGTAGATCCCGTTACGTTCAACGAAGATATATTTCTTCATTTTTGGGTTCCAACGACGAGTTTGGTGACCAAAATGTACACCAGCTTCAAGTAATTGTTTCATAGAAATTACTGACATGTGAATTTCCTCCTAATATTTTGGTTTTTATCCTCCGCATTTATCATCTACAACAAGCTACCCTAAGCTTAGAGCACCACTTACTGCATCAAAATGCGTGTGTAGTAATAACACCATTTGCAACTATATCATAGCTTTGAACGATTCGCAACAATTTAGTGATGGAATTTCAGTAAAAGCTCGATTTCTGTTTTACCCTTTTGCAGTTGTTTCGCTATTTCCTCTGGTGATTTTCCCTGCTTTGCTAATTCTAGAACCTGTTGTTCCACTGTCAGCAATTTGTCAGCTTCTTTTTGCTCCTCCACTTTTAGAGGTGGAGCTGTTTTCACCATTTTCGAGCCTGTATGTTGCTGACGTGAATAAGCATTTGCGACTATATTTTTAGGTACATAGATACGAGCATCCTTCTCTAAAGATAGAGAACTATCACTTTTCACCTCGTGTACTACTGGCAAAGATGGCTGCTCCTGAGGTGTCATATATTGTTCCTTTTGCTGCAAGCTACTAGCAGCTATTTCTGACTGAGAGACATTTTGTAGCTCTTTAATAAGACGGTCATTTTCATCTTTCATTTCAGTTAAATACACACTAATGGTGTCGTCCATTTCCCTCATTAATCGTTCTTGCTTCTTTTCCAAATCTTTAAACTTTGCTAACTTTGTATTTAAAATGATAAGAAAGTAAAATGAAATGAGCTGTAAAAAGAATAGCACCGCTATTAGAATGGTTGTCATTGTAAACTCCTATCCACTAAAATCCACGAAATTCCCTTTAAACGGATGTTGTGCCTGTTTTGCTTGTTGATCCTTTTTTTTCTTTTTATGAATCCCTGTTAAATACTCACCACCCGCATCTTCATCCTCACTAATTTCATCCATACCTTCTGATGTGTTGACAATTTTTTGCTTGCGCTCTACTTCTTTTTTTAATGCTTCATTTGCATGTGCTTGCTGAGCCAATACTTGCTGCTGTGCCTGATCCGCCATTTTTCCTGCTTCGAATGTTTTTGGAATAGCAATCTGTAACTCGACACCTTTTAAACTCATTGGAATCTCTCCCTCAAGGATATTTACGCATTAATCATTTCACTAGATAATAGCTTTCGTAGCTTTAATAGCGCTTTTGAATGAATTTGTGAAATACGAGAGGTTGATAGTTCAAGCATTTCACCAATTTCTGTCAAAGTTAACTCCTCCGTGTAAAATAGACTAAGGACAAGCTGTTCTTTTTCATTGAGTTTCTGAATATTTTCCGCAAGATCATCTAACAACTCTGATTTAATGATAGCTTGCTCAGGTGTTTTTGTTGTATCGTCTCGTATGACAAAAGACTTGCCATCCGTTTCTTCTTGGTCTTGTTGTTCATTAATAGAAAGAACATTTGAAAAAAAATGCTCTTGTACAGTTTGATAGACATCTTCAACAGATACTTCCATATGCTCAGCAAGTTCCTCAGGTGTTACATGACGCATATATTTTTGTTCTAGTTGTTCAATTTGTGCATCTAATTTTTTTGCTTTTTCACGCGCTGACCGTGGTAACCAGTCTTCTTTTCGTAAACCATCAATGATAGCTCCTCTTACTCTAAACGAAGCATATGTATCAAATTTTAAATCTCTGTTAATGTCAAATTTATTTAATGCATCAAAAAGTCCTACCATCCCTAAGCTGGTTAAATCGTCTCGTGATACGCTTTTTGGCAGACCTGCACCAATACGTTGGACATGATAAGATACTAAAGAAATGTATTTTTTTATAAGTAAATCGCCAGCATCTGGATCACGCTCATGTATCCAGCGATTCCACAGTTTTTGCTCATCGTTCAGAATTGGTTGTGTCATGAAATCCACCTCTCTAAAAAACGCTTTTTCACGCCTGTTTACTAACGACTACTTGCGCTCTTAAAATTTATCATTCAACAGGATTTCTCAGTTTTTTTATAAAAATCCACATTTAAACTAATCTAGACGTAAGCCCTGAGTAGTTAAAGCCCGATAAGCAGTTGCCATCTTTCCTATATTATAACAAGAATCGACTATAATTTCATTTGTTTCTCTTAGTCTCTAATATATTCCTTTGTTTTTGAAAGACATAGAAAAACTGTATCCTGATTGTGTAATGATACTTGGATACAGTTGGATATGATTAAGCTTTTAGTTTAGGAAGCTACTGAATTCTTTTAACAAAGAACAAATTGAACAAAAGAGCAATAATACCCAATATTAGAACCACTCTTTCAATAAATTATGCTTTAAATCGTACTAGAGACAAATTTCCCATTGAATATAGTTGCCTTACGTAGAGATCTTCGAGCAATTGCTTCAGCAGAGCAAGAAGCCTCTACAAACACCATATTTGCATCATCTCCCACTTTTGGCCATGTTTGCTCACCTGCTTGATTGAGTGGGGTTTTTCCCCCTCTAATAAATGGAAGGGTTTGGGCTAATGAGCGTTCATCTTCCCAACCTGAGCTTTTTGCCAAACGACCAGCTCGTTCTAATAAATCTCCGTTACCAAATGGGGACCAAACATCAAAGATCTTGTCACAGCCAATTGCAACGCGTACCCCTTTACTGTGTAATAAACCAACAGGTGGAAACTTTCTACGGAGGGGGACACTCGTCACAATCGTAATACCTGCATCACGTAAGATGTCCGCCATTTCTTCTGCCTCAGGGCGTGAAATATCTCCTAGCCCAAAGGCATGGCTATATAAAAATAATTAATTTCCTTAAGTTTTTCGTATACTAAACTCCACAGCCACAATAAAAAAGAGTCGTTATTCACGACTCTTACTTTTACGCATTTACTTGTTGATCTTCTTCTCGATTCATCATCGTTCTTACTACTTGTGCAATTTCCTCGGAATTTTCATCTTGAAATTCAACCGTAGAATTAGCTATTGGCACTTCTTGTATTACGCCTTCTATTGATTCAAGTTCCTTTTCTTCTATATCGCCTTCAACCGCTTCCTCATCTTCCTCTGGTGTAAACAAGATGTAAGCAATTAGAAAACGTACAATAAACATTACAAAAAATGCGATGATTGCTACAATAAAAGAGCCAATCAGGATTCGCAGAGGCGTAAATGGTTTTTGAAATGTACTAAAAAAATAAATAGAAAAGGCAATTAATGCTCCCCATAGGTTGTAAAATATAGAACCAAACATTAGATTTCACTCACTCCCTGGTTAACTGTTCGGATGTGTAATATCGACGTTGCAGGATTAAATTCAATCGTTCTACCACTATTTCCACCAGTATCCTCGGCCACTAAAGGGATGCCCTGCCTCTTTAATTCATTTTTGACAGCTTCTACATTGCGGGGACCAATACGCATTGTATCTTTGTCAGAAGTAAATTGGAACATCTGCGCACCCCCTGCAATTTTTGCCTTGAGTTTAAATTTTTGAACGCCTTCTAACTTTAGTAAATCAATCATTGCAGCAATCCCTGAATCTGCAAATTTCGCGACATTGATTGACTCAGCTCTTCCTAAACTTGAATCTGGTAACATCACATGGATTAAACCAGCAATTTTTTTTGACTCATCATACAAAATAACACCAACACATGAACCAAGACCAGAAGTTCGAATCGTGTTAGGTAGCTTTACTACATCCATTTGTGCAATTCCCACTTTAATCACTTGTCCACTACTATTGGTTAACATATCACGAAACCCCTAATGCTTTAAAAATTGCATCAAACGAGTCAGGATCTGGTAGTAGGAAGAAATGACCCCTCACCGTTTCATGGTCTTCCACACCTTCTTCAAAAATGGATGTATTTATAACAATAACATTATCGCTGACATGAGATAATTCTATTAAACCAATGCTTATTATAGCTCCAAACATATCAACACTTAGACCTGGCACAGTTGGATAAATTTTTAAATTAGTAAAATCCGATAAGGCAGATAAATAGGAGCCCGATAAAATATTACCCATTTCTTGCATAGCTGATAAACCTAACTCTGAAACAGGTCGTTTTTTAAAGTCAAAAGAGTCATCGAAAATAAGTCGACGTATAAAGCGGTTTGCTTGTTCGATAGGTAAAATAAAGAACATACTTCCCTCTGCATCACCTTCAATACGAAGGTAAATGCCAACAACTACGTTTTCTGATCCCCCAGCCAACTCCATCATATCGTTAAAGGACACCATCTCTACCTTTGGAACACGCATATCAATTTTTTTCCCAAGTAAATTGGAAAGTGCTGTCGCGGCATGCGCAGCACCGATATTTCCAATCTCCTTTAATACATCTAAATGTAGTGATGTAATTTTTTGATTAAATGTCATTATCGATCCCTACTTTAGTGGATTTAATACTTTTTCTAAATGTAATAAGATTAATAATCGCTTCTCTACTTTAGCAACGCCTGAAATAAATTCTTCTTCAAGTGAGCCAACGACTTCTGGTTGCGGTTCAATAGCACTTGCAGGAATATCAATAACGTCGTTAGCGGAATCCACTACAAAGCCTACTTCCATATCTTCTAATGAGATAATAATAATGCGTGTTGTTTCCTCATGTTCAGAAATAGGTAATTCAAAACGTTCACGTAAATCCACAATTGGTGTGACAACACCTCGTAGATTGATTACACCTTTTACATATTTCGCTGTTTTCGGTACACGTGTGATATGCATTAATTTCTCAATTCCTTGAACATGGGACACAGGAATTGCATATTCTTTATCTGCTAACTGAAAAACTATTACTTTAATACTTTCTTGCTCCACTGCATTTGTCATACTTTACACCTCTCTTATTCATTCACCTTATTTAATTAGTGCGTTGCAATCTACAATTAAGGCTACTTTACCATTGCCTAAGATTGTTGCTCCCGAAATGGCAAAGATATTTGTTAAGTAATTACCTAAAGACTTCAAGACAATTTCTTGTTGGCCAATGAATGAATCCACCACTAAACCAGCAAGTTTTTCACCCTTACGGACGATCACTACTGAGTGGAATTCTTCATCTTGATGCTCTTGACGAGGTACCTCAAAGATTTCCTCTAAGAATACCAACGGTACAACTTTGCCTCGGAAGTCGATTACTTTTTGATTATGCGCATTCATAATCTCTGATGAACGGATAATAGATGTTTCAATAATAGAAGATAGTGGAATTGCATAAATTTCCTTTTCAATCTCCACAAGCATAACTGAAATAATTGATAATGTCAGTGGTAATTGAATTGAGAAGATGGATCCAACATCTTGTGTTGATTCAATTGAAATATTGCCACCTAGTGATTCAATCGTTGTTTTTACAACATCTAAACCTACTCCACGACCAGATACATCGGAAATAACATCTGCAGTTGAGAAGCCTGAAGCTAGAATAAGCTCATTAATTTGTTTATCAGACATTGAATAGGATTGTTCTTGTGTAACAATACCTTTTGAAATAGCTTTAGCTAACACTTTTTCTCGATTTATGCCCGCGCCATCGTCTTCAATTTCAATAAAGACGTAGTTTCCGCTATGATAGGCACGCAATACGACAGTTCCTTCTTCAGGCTTGCCTTTTGCACGACGAGCAGTTGGATTCTCAATGCCATGATCCACAGAATTACGAATCAAGTGAACAAGCGGATCTCCAATTTCATCAATTACTGTACGATCTAGTTCAGTTTCAGCACCAATAATTTCAAGGTTGATTTTCTTATTTAAATCACGTGATAGCTGACGAATCATTTTCGGGAAACGATTGAACACTGTTTCTACAGGTACCATTCGCATTGTTAAAATAATAGTTTGCAAATCACCCATCACACGACTCATACGCTCTACTGTTTCATTTAGTTCACCATGATTTACTTCAGTAGAGATAGACTGCAATCGACCACGATCAATGACAAGCTCTTCAAACAAGTTCATTAAAATATCTAGACGTTCAATATTTACACGAATTGTTTTATTACCTACAGGTGCATGATTTTTGTCAGCCTTGGAAGGTGTAGCTTCTTTAGCAGGCTTTGCAACAGGCTCAGCTTTTGCAGCAGGCGTATTTGTTGGTATAGCAGCTACCTCAGCCACTGCAGTTGCAGTTGCTGCTACTTCTTGCTGCGCTTCAAATACTTTTTCACTAAATTTCCTTTGGTCAATTGTAGTCACAATAACCTCATCAACTTCAGAAACTTTCATTAGCTTTTTCTGCATATCCTCAGCTGTGGTTTTTGTGACAAAAGCTACATAAAATTGTTGATCAAACTGCTCATCTTCTAGCTTTTCAACAGATGGACTTGATTTAATGACATCCCCATCTTTTTCTAAAATCTCAAACACCATAAATACACGTGCTGCCTTAAGAAGGCAATCCTCACGTAATGTTACTGAAATTTCAAAAGCATTAAAGCCTTGTTCAGCCGATTGTGTAATGACTGTTTGTTCAAACGAATCATATTCTAATACACTTTCAACAACCGGTGCAGCAACCGTTGCTACCACCTCTGGTATTGCTTCCTCACCTAGTTCTATACGCTTTAGTTGTGCGACAGTTGAGGAAACATCACGCTTACCATCTCCACCGTTAGCAATATCCATCACCATTTCTTCTAAATGATCAACAGATTCAAATACAACATCTAAAATTTCAGGTGTAACATGAATCTTCTCATTACGGATGGCATCTAAAACATTCTCCATTTTATGGGTTAAATCTGCTAAATCTTCGAAGCCCATTGTGGCAGACATACCTTTTAATGTGTGTGCAGAGCGGAATATTTCCCCAACAATTGCCAAATCATCTGGATTTTTTTCTAATTCTAATAAATGTTCACTACACGCTTGTAAATGCTCTTTACTTTCTTCAATAAACATCTCTAAATATTGATTGACTTCCATAAGAGGACACCCCTTTTAAGGCAAATATTTCATTATTGTTTGTGCAATATCATCTACATCTGCAACTTCATCAACAAGTTGCGTTTCTACTGCTGCTTTTGGCATACCATATACAATGCAAGTTTCTGCTGATTCTGCAATAGCAATGACATTGCCAGTATTTTTTAATGCTTTTAGACCATTAGAGCCATCATGGCCCATACCTGTCATAATCACTGCTACTTTATCAAAATCTTTATATTGACTAACATCTTCAAACATTACATCTACAGAAGGTCGGTGGCCAGATCTTGGTGCTTCTTGATTATCAAGAACAATGCCAAAAGTTGTTCCTACTTTTCTAAGTTTTAAATGATATCCACCGGGTGCAATATAAGCTACTCCATTTTGCAAAATATCGCCCTGTTCAGCTTCTTTAACAGAAATTTCACTTAGCTGATCAAGTCGATTAGCAAGCGATTTAGTAAATCCAGCAGGCATATGCTGAACAATTAATATAGGAGCTTGAATAGACTTAGGAATTTTAGTAATAACCTCCTGAAGTGCACGTGGTCCTCCTGTTGATGTGCCAATTAACACAATCTTCTTTCCTATTTTACTCCATTCTACCATCGGTTTAGTTACGGCTACCTTAGTAGAAACAACATTAGTAGACGTATTTGTTCGTCCATGCTGTTGTGGTTCCTTTATTACTTTACTCACCCTTGTCACTTGTTCTTGTTGTCGTTTACTACCAGAAGGTTTTTTCAATTTGGAAATTGGCACAGTTGCAGCTTGTTCCACTTTGTGCACAAGTTCGTTTTGAATTTTATGTAAATCAAGGGAGATGGTCCCGCTCGGCTTGGCAACAAAATCGACTGCCCCGCCCTCAATTGCTGCAATTGCATTTTCTGTCCCACGTTGAGTGGTACTTGAGAGCATTACTACAGGAACTGGACATTGTAGCATAATTTCTTTTAAAGCATCGAGTCCATTCATTTCAGGCATCTCAATATCCATTGTCACAACGTTTGGCTTCAACGATTGTATCTTTTTGATCGCATCTTTTCCATTTCGAGCTGTTCCAACTACTTCCACCTTCGAGTTGCCAACAAAAAAGTCACTAATTAGCTTTCTCATAAAAGCAGAATCATCCACAACTAAAAGCTTGCTTTTATGCAAAAAGTCCAATTAATCACGCCCTTTCGAGAAAATACTTCTAAGTTTCGATAAAAATTTTTTCGCTGTTTGATCATGTGCATGTATTTCCCCCGCACGTTGCTCCATAAAACGAACGACTATAAGTTGCAATGTCTTTGATATTAATGCGTCTGGATAAGCAAGTGAGAATGGCACTTGCTCGCGCACTGCCTTACGCACAACAGGGTCTTCAGGTAATGAACCAAGAATGATCGTTTCTTTGTCTAAAAAACGTTTCATTGTTAACTGTAAACGTTCATTCGTTTCTATTCCTTCTTCTTTACTGAGAGCGCGGTTACAGAGAATATAAAACTGCTTATCTGGATCTCGAACATGAATATATTTCATCATGGAATACGCATCAGTAATAGAAGTAGGTTCCGCTGTTGAAATGACGATAATTTCATCAATGGATGTGAGTAAATCTAACGACCAATTAGTAGCACCAGCGCCCATATCAAATAAAATATAATCATAGTTTTTTTGAAGTTCTTCAAATGCTTGAATAAGTCTTTCAAACATACTATGAGACCAATCAAGCACACTCGTCATACCTGACCCACCTGAAATATACCTTAAATCGTAAGGCCCTTCAAATATTACCTCATCTAGTAGCTTATTTCCTTCTAAGTAATCTTTTAAACTATAAGAAGCATTTTTCCCAATTAAGATATGGATATTCCCCATCCCAATATCCATGTCTACAATGACAACTCTTTTTCCCTTTTGGGCCAAAGTCATGGCAAAGTTCATTGTGAAGTTACTTTTACCTACTCCACCTTTGCCACTTACAACTGCAATCGCTCTACCTAGTTCGCCTTGCTGTTTCATCATTTTTAAGCGTAATGCTTCAGCTTGGTCTCTCATTTTTCTTCACCTTGAAAAAACAAATTAAGTACTGCTTCTAAATCAGCTTCTTCAATATCTTCTGGTACTTCTTGACCATTCGTATAGTAAGCAAGTCCTTTATTATATTTAATCATTAAATTGATCATTGTGCCAATAGAATTTGTTTCATCAATTTTTGTAAAAATGAATTTTTCAATTGGTAATTGCTTAAATTGATCTACAATATTCTCCATATCCCTTTCTTTCGTTGTCATTGCAAGCACTAAATAAGATTCTGCATGTTCATCGAATTTTATGAGGCGTTGTAGATCATCAACATACTTGACTTCTTTATAATTTCGACCAGCTGTATCAATAAAAACCAAATCTAAATGTGATAATCTCTGGATCGCTTGTTCAAAATCTGTTGCATTGTAAGCAATTTCTACAGGAGCTTGTAAAAGACCAGCATATGTTTTAAGCTGCTCTATTGCCGCAATCCGATAAGTATCTGTCGTAATAAAGCCAATCTTTTTCTTTTTTTCTAACACAGCTCTAGCAGCCATTTTGGCAATGGTTGTAGTCTTACCAACCCCTGTTGGCCCTAAAATGTTTATATATTTTCTTTCGTAGGATAATCCTCCGACTGGAAGAACTTCTAGCTTCTTACGTAGTAAATTTTTTGCTATCAATTTACATTGTGAAAAATTTATTTCGGATGCTTCTTTAAAATGCATAAAAAGCTCATCACCTATCGTTGTGATGAGCTCTTCACTTAGCTCTTGCTGTCTTAAGTATTCAATGAAGGGTAAGAGTTCATCGGGATATTGAGCTTGGGTAGTCTTTTTATGCATCGATTGCATTAATGATTTTAAATCAGCAATTTCTTTTCTCAATTCTTCTGACATGCTAGCATCCTCATGTACTGCTGCTACATCAAGGGGTGGTTCCTGATGTATTTTTGCTTGAATAGCATTTGTAATCTCTTGCAACCTTGCATTTTCTTTTTTTACTACAGGCAGTACAGCTGGTGTTGGTACTGAAGCCACTTGCTGTGGCTCCATTGCATCAATACCCGCAACCACTTCAAAACTCTTCTTTTTTATCATGCCAAAAAATTTCTTTGTGATGACGACTTTTGAATTTAAAATGACTGCGTCCTCACCTAATTCTGCTCGCACTTGCTTCATCGCCTCTGGTATGGATGATGCATAATACTTTTTCATTTTCATTGAACATTCACCACCCCAACACTTTGAATTTCAACCGAAGCATCCAATTCATTATAGGATAGAACCGGAATTTGTGGGAAATAACGCTCCGTTAGTTGTCGTAAATACATTCGAACTGCTGGAGAGCATAATATAATAGCTGATTGCTCCATAAACGAAACACGCTCTACTTCCGCTGCAATAGTTTCTAATACTGTTTGAGAATCTTGTGGGTCCATAGCTAAATAATTTCCGTGATCCGTTTGTTGGATACTATCAGCAATCAATTTTTCTACTTTACCTGAAACCGTAATCACCTTTAATACTGAACTATCCCCAACATACTGCGCTGTAATTTGACGAGCTAATGCTTGACGCACATATTCAGCTAAGATATCCGTATCACTCGTTAATTTTGCATAGTCTGCAAGTGTCTCAAAAATAATTGGCAAGTTACGCACTGATACATTCTCTCGAAGAAGCTTACCCAGTACCTTTTGGATTTCTCCAGTAGATAAAGGTGCAGGTGTTAATTCTTCTACTAAAATTGGATGGGATTCGCGTAAGTGATCGATTAACTGCTTTGTCTCTTGACGGCCTAATAACTCATGAGCATTTGCTCGAATGATTTCAGTTAAATGTGTTGACACCACACTTGGTGGGTCCACAACTGTGTAACCATACATTTCCGCGTCCTCTTTTACTTGCTCTGTAATCCATTTAGCTGGTAATCCAAATGATGGTTCGACAGTATCAATACCTTCAATAGAATCATCGTCGCCAGGACTCATCGCTAAATAATGATCTAGTAAAAGTTCGCCTCGTGCCATTTCGTTCCCTTTTATTTTAATTCGATATTCATTTGGTTGAAGCTGAATATTGTCTCGAATGCGGACTACCGGGATCACGATACCTAACTCCAAGGCAAGCTGTCGACGAATCATGATAACACGGTCTAATAAATCCCCACCTTGAGCGGCATCTACTAAGGGAATTAATCCATAACCAAATTCGAATTCAATTGGGTCCACATTTAATAAATTCACAACATTCTCAGGGCTCTTCATGCCATCAGTAGCCACTTCTTCCTCAATCTCCTGTAATTCCTCTTCATCCTCTGGCTTCTTACGTTCCATCATATAAGCTCCCGCAATTAACGAAAGACCTATTGGCAGCGTTACCCAGTTTGGTATTGGCGTAAATAGCCCTAGTAATACAATGGTACCTCCTGCTACATAAAGCAGCTTAGCTTGAGCAAATAATTGGCCTGTAATGTCTTGACCAAGACTACCTTTAGAAGAGGCTCGTGTTACGACAATCCCTGTAGCAGTCGAAATAAGCAAGGCAGGAATTTGGGATACAATACCGTCCCCGACTGTTAGTTTCGAAAAATGAGTTGCCGCTTCTGCAAATGGAAGCCCCATTTGTACAACGCCAATGATGATTCCAAATAATAGATTGATAATAACCATTACCATTGAAGCGATGGCATCCCCTTTTACAAATTTCGTGGCACCATCCATTGCACCGTAAAAGTCCGCTTCCCCTGCAACTTTTTCACGTCGCTCGCGCGCTTCTTTTTCGGAAATAATCCCCGCATTTAAGTCAGCATCAATACTCATTTGTTTACCTGGCATCGCATCAAGTGTGAAACGTGCCGCTACTTCTGCTACTCGTTCTGCACCTTTTGTTATAACAATAAACTGAATTAACACTAGAATTAAAAAGACAACTAAACCAACAAGAATATTTCCTCCAACTACGAAATCACCAAAAGTTTCAACGACCGAACCTGCATCTCCATTTGCTAAGATGGCACGAGTTGTGGAAACACTTAGTCCTAATCGGAACAAAGTTAATAGTAAAATCACCGAAGGAAAAATGGAAAAATCCAATGCTTCTTTCATACTCATTGCTGTGAGCAGTACAATTAATCCTAATGTAATATTAATGACAATTAAAAAACTTAACATCCACGGAGGAAGAGGGATGATGAGCATCGCAACGATTAAAATAACCGCACCTAAAACCCCAATATCGCGAACTTTCATTTGTGTCCCTCCTACAAAAAGCCTTAAATTTTTCGCTTAATACGATAAACATAAGCGAGTATCTCTGCTACTGCTTTGAAAAATTCTTCTGGTACCTGATCGCCTATTTCTACCTGGTCATACATAGCTCGTGCTAAAGGTCGATTCTCAACCATTATTACATCATGTTCTTTGGCGATCAGTTTAATTTTTTGAGCAATAAAGTCTGTCCCCTTCGCAATAACACGAGGGGCATCCATACTGTCCTCATTATATTTGAGGGCAATTGCATAGTGAGTAGGGTTGGTAATTACTACATCCGCACTCGGAACCTCTGACATCATACGTCTCATCGCCATCTCACGTTGGCGTTGTTTGATTTTTGATTTGATTAGGGGGTCACCCTCACTATTTTTATATTCATCTTTAATATCTTGTTTAGACATTTTAAGATTTTTTTCATACTCATGTTTTTGATACATCCAGTCTAAAACGGATACACAAAGTAATACTAAAGAAGCCGCTATACCCATAATACCAACAAGCTTCCCTACCGTAATGAGAGTCATCCATGGACTTTTAAACGATAACGCCAAAACTTCTGGTAAGTTTGACCAAATAATAATTGTTGTAACACTTCCGATAAAACCAATCTTTAAAACAGACTTTATTAACTCCACAATGGCTTTGACAGAAAATATCTTTTTTAACCCTTTAATAGGGTCCATCTTTTTCAAATCAAACTTCATTGGCTCTAACGTAAAAAGAAAACCAAATTGCAAAAAGTTACCTGCAAGTGCTCCGACAAATGCAATTGCCATAATTGGTACAATGATAAAAGCCATTTGAATCAAAGTTTCTGTAAATAGGTGCATCACACTATCAATAGTTAGTGATTCGATGCGTATGTTATGAATAAAGGTTTGCCTGAAAAAAGCTAATAGCTCGTCACGCAAAGAGCCTGCAAAGAAAAACAAAAAGATAAATACCATTAACATTACAATGGCACTAGAAATATCTTGACTCTTGACAACTTGTCCTTTTTTTCGAGCATCCTGTCGTTTCTTAGGGGTTGCCTTTTCTGTTTTTTCACCCGCAAAAAATTGTAGCTCTAAATTCAGTAGTAGTCTCATATTATCCACCACCTAAAATGGCCATTAAATCACGCATCCCATAAATCATAATCGTAATAAGCTTTTGAATAACTTGAATCATAACGGCCATCATTGTAAATAACACTAAAAAACTAACACCAATTTTAATAGGAAAACCGACAACAAATATGTTTAATTGCGGTACTGTTTTTGCAGTGATCCCTAAAGCTAAATCGACCAAGAATAAGGTCGCTACAACAGGAGCAGCCATCTGGAATGCTATGGCAAAGACTGCTGTGAAAGTTGTGATAATAAATTGAGGAAAGTTTTCGTTCATAAAACTAGGGAATTGATCCATCGGGAAAAATTGATAGCTGTAGTAGATTCCATTAAGAATCATATGATGGCCATCAATCGCTAACAATAAAAGTAGTGCTAGTATATTAAAAAACTGACCGATTAATGGACTTTGAGCACCTGTTTGCGGGTCAATTATATTGGCAATGGCAAAACCCATTTGAAAATCGATAAAGCTTCCTGCAATTTGAATTGCGGACATGATGATATAGCCCATTAGACCAAGTAAAAGTCCAACTAGTGCTTCTTTCATCACTAATAATATGTAAACATCATTGAATGCAAATGGCTCAACATCAATTGTATAGTACATCATCCAAGCTAAAACCAGTGCGAGAGTAATTTTGACTTGAGGTGGAATGGTTCTATAGGAAAAAAAAGGAACCGTTACAAAAAAGGCTGAGACCCGTACAAGTACTAATAAGAAAACCGTTAAATGCGGAATTAATTCATTCATGTACTCACCCTATATAACGCGTTAAATTCTCAAATATGTCTCTCGCATAGCTTGTAACTTGAGATAGCATCCAAGGGCCAAAGAATACGATGGCCACTAAGACAGCAATAATTTTTGGTACAAATGCTAACGTTTGCTCTTGTATCGAAGTTGTGGCTTGAAAGATACTTACCGCTAAACCCGAGATTAAAGCAACTAATAGTAGCGGACCGCTTGTTAGAAGGATAATCATTATAGCACGCTCTGCAATGGAAATAACCAACTCACCTGTCATACTGTATCATCCCCTAAAAACTTTGTAGTAACGATTTCATAACGAGATACCAGCCATCAACCAATACAAATAATAATATTTTAAATGGCAATGAAATCATTACTGGCGGTAACATCATCATCCCCATCGACATTAATGTACTCGCGACAATCATATCGATCACAAGGAATGGAATAAAAATCATAAAACCAATTTGAAATGCTGTTTTAATTTCACTTAAAGCAAAGGCAGGTACAAGCATAGTCAGTGGGATTTCCTCCACTGATGCTGGTTTGTCTGCTTGATTATATGTTAAAAACAAATCAAGATCTTTTTGCCTAGTATGTTTACTCATAAACTCTTTAAATGGCACACTAGCACGGTCATAGGCTTCTTCTATACCTATTTCTTCAGCAAACAATGGTTGTAATGCCTCTTTATTGACCTCTTGAAAGGTTGGTGCCATGATAAAAAATGTTAAAAATAGTGCCAGCCCAATGATTACTTGATTTGGGGGCATTTGCTGTGTTGCCAATGCTGTACGCACAAAGGATAAGACTATGACTATACGAGCAAAGGATGTCATTAAAATTAAAATACTTGGTGCAAGTGATAATACTGTTAGTAAAAGTAAGAGCTTTACAGATGTAGAGACATTCGTTGGATCGCTGTTGGAAAAAATATTGATTAAATCATTCATTTACCATCCTTCTCCTTCTGCTTCCATCTCTCTATCTCATCACTACGCTCCTGTTTTATTTCGGATAGCTTTTTTTCGAATAGATTGCCAAATGAATCTTGCTTTTGCTGCTCATTTTGCACCTTCGCGCTATCTTTTCTCTTAAACTTAGAAAATACTTCTGCAATATACGGTGATGTTGCTGCAAATTCTTGCCTTTCGTTATATAGGGCTAATAGAGCTTCAACTTCTTCAGGGTCTGTAATTTCTCGTAAGAGCTGAACGTCTTCTCCGACCCCAACTAAATACAATGTTTTACCTACCTGTAAAAGCTGAACTGACTTTTGCGCACCTAACGATAAACCGCCTAAATTTTGTACCATTTGATTACGTTGGAAGTTTAAATTTCGTTTATTTAAAAACTTCATCAATCCATAAAATAAAGCTACAACAAAAATAAGCGCCAAAACCATTTTTATGTATTCCCATGCAGATATATCTCCAGCTGCTGTTACAGTTGTTTCTTGTTTAGCAGCTGGATCAGTCGTATCTCCATTACAAGCTTCTGGGTCTTTAATGCAATCCGTGACACTATTTGTATCAGCGTCTGCATAGACAGAAGTCGGTGTCGGGTACAAAAACAGGAAGGATACAAGAAATGCGAAAATCATCGTTAAACGAAATGATTTTAACATTTTCATGCAATCATCCTAGCGCTTTTTGAATCGCTTCAATTACACGATCTGCTTGGAAAGGTTTTACGATAAAGTCTTTCGCACCAGCTTGAATCGCATCGATTACCATTGCTTGTTGCCCCATTGCTGAACACATGATTACAGTTGCACTTGGATCTGTTCCCTTAATTGCTTTAAGAGCTGCAATACCGTCCATCTCTGGCATTGTGATATCCATTGTTACTAAATCTGGTTTTAGTTCATTGTACTTTTCGACAGCTTGTAAACCATCCGCTGCCTCTCCAACAACTTCAAATCCATTTTTTGATAAAATATCCTTGATCATCATGCGCATAAATGCAGCGTCGTCTACAATCAAAATTCTTTTAGACATGGTTAACTCCTCCAATTGAAACTATCTTAAATTATTTAAACGCTCTGCTTGACTTAAAACATCTGTAATACGGACACCAAAGTTTTCGTCAATAACAACGACTTCCCCTTTAGCAATTAAACGACTATTGACTAAAATATCAACCGGTTCTCCTGCTAATTTATCCAGTTCAATAATTGAACCACTTGATAGTTCTAAAATCTCTTTAACAGAACGTTTCGTACGTCCTAACTCTACAGTAACTTGCAATGGAATATCAAGTAGCATATTTAAATTTCTAGCTTCAGATTGAGAGATTACATTTGAATCGAAGCTAGCAAACTGTGCTTGTTGCACATTTACAGGTTGTGCAGGTCTTGCCGGTTGTGTAAATTGTTGTGGCTCCTGATAAATCGGTTGCTGCATCTGTGCTGACTGCTGTTGATAAACTGGTTGTTCAGATGGTGGTGCTACAGGTATTTGCTGTTGAACAGGCGGTGGTGTAACTGGTGGAGCCTCAGGTGCAATAGTTGCTGCCACAGGTTCCTCAAACACTCCTGTTTCACCTAATAATGATTTTACAATATTTTGACTAAATTTAAGCGGTAATAATTGCATTAAATTCGAATCAATTAAATTACCAATTCTTAATCTAAATGAAACTTTCACCAGCAAATCGTCTTCTGGAATATTTTCTCGACCTTCATCTTGCGAGATGTTCATTAAATCAATTGTCGGTGGAGAAATATCTACTTTTTTGTTGAAGACTGTCGACATAGATGTAGCAGCTGAGCCCATCATTTGATTCATAGCCTCTTGAACAGCACTTAGCTGAATTTCACCTAAGTCTGGCTTCGGATTTAATCCATCGCCACCTAACATTAAATCTGCGATAATTGCCGCATCAGATTGTTTAATTACAAGTAAATTCATACCTGTCAAACCAATTGTATATTCAACTT
Source organism: Lysinibacillus sp. BSL11 (assembly GCF_052928325.1). Classification (NCBI taxonomy): domain Bacteria; kingdom Bacillati; phylum Bacillota; class Bacilli; order Caryophanales; family Bacillaceae; genus Lysinibacillus; species Lysinibacillus sp. BSL11. Next base: position 126,402 of record NZ_JAVGCX010000015.1, read on the forward strand.
GTACAGCTACATATGGATGAGGAAATTCCTCTTCTAATTTATTACGATTAATCATTGAAATACTTGGAGTTGTTATATCTACTTTTTGACCCAATAATGCTGAAAGAGCTGTGGCAGAGCTACCAAAGGATATATTGCCTACCTCTCCTAATGCATCTTGTGCAAACGAATCAAGGTAATCCTCCACTCGTATCTCATTTATTTCTTCATTTGTTGAAGCATCAGTGTCGTTGTTTTTATCTCCCAACGTCTCGCCCCTTAATAGCGCTTCAATTTCTTCTTGGGAGAGCATTTCATCACTCATCTTCGTCTCCTCCTTTCAAAGGGTCGATAATCTGGATTGCTAATTTTTTGCCCTTTTTACCTGGTTGAACAGTGAACTTCGGCAATGTACCTACTTTTAGTAGTAATGGCGCTTCAATTTTTTGATCTAACTGTATGACATCTCCAACTTGCATTGTTAGGAAATCTTCAATGGTGATGTCCGTTAATCCTAATTCAACTGAGAGTGGTAATTGGGCTTGTTTCACACGTGTTTCAAGCATTTTTGTTTGCTCTGGTGACATCTCTTTCGTATTGGTTTGCATCCAATAGCGAACCGAAAGATTTGGAACAATTGGCTCCAATACAACATGCGGAATACAAATATTAATCATACCGCTTGTCTCACCAATTATCGTATTTAACGAAATAACGACAACCGTTTCATTAGGTGAAATCATTTGTAAAAATTGTGGATTTACTTCAAGTTCCACTAATATTGGATCAATTTCCGCAACATTTTCCCATGCTTCGCGTAAATTGTCGAATGAGCGTTCAAAAAGGTTTGTCATAATTTTTGTTTCAATTTCCGTTAGGTTATCTACATTACTATGACTTGCCCCACTACCGCCCATTAGGCGATCTAACATCGAATAGGCAATGTTCGGATTAATTTCCATCAATATATTACCATCTAATGGTGGCACTTCAAATACATTAATGAGTGTCATATTTGGAATGGAACGAACAAACTCTTCAAATGGTATTTGGTCTACTGATGCAACCGTAATTTGTACATAGCTTCTAAGCTGTGCAGAGAAAAAGGTTGTCAATAGTCGTGCGAAATTTTCATGTATTCGGGTCAAACTTCGGATTTGATCTTTTGAGAAGCGAAGTGCTCGTTTAAAATCATAAACTTTAACCTTACGTCCCTCGTCCTCTTTTTTTATGTCATCCGCTGACATTTCCCCTGTCGATATAGCGGAAAGCAGCGCATCTATCTCGGATTGAGATAACACATCTCCTGCCATTTGCCCACCTCCAATTCAAGCAGTTTCTGTTTTATTGAGTAATGAAGGAGGTAAAATATACTTCCTGAACTTCTCCCTCTTGCATCAACTCATTTAATCTTGTTTTTAATGATTTTTGGAAAATTTGTTTCCCTTGCTTACCTTCTAAGTCCTTTTGCTCCATTTCAGAAAGCTCTTGAATGGCGATGTTTTGCACTTGGAAAACGCGCTTTGTTAATTCTGCAGCAGCATCTTTGCTTGTCGTTTGAATTTTCAATGACAAGCGAACAACTCTTTTATCTGCTAGATTTGTCGTGATCTCTGGTATCTCCACTGTAGCCTCTACAATCTCATCAATGGACGGCTCAACAGCTCCTGTGGGTTTATTAAATTGCGTAAGCAATACAAACAAAATAACCCCAATCAGAATGACTGCTACTAGTAAAATAATAATCATTGTTAGCATTTTATTATTCTTCATCTTCTTCACCTCGTAGATGCGGGTTGGATAGTATTTGTATATTGTTATAAAAGGCAGTTACCTTTTGTCGCACCTCATCTTCACTCTCTAAAACAATTAATTTTGTTCCAGTTGTTAATGTAATAGTCGTATCGGGAAATGATTCGACTGTTTCTATGTATAAAGCATTTAATGTAAATGCTTTGCCATTTAGACGTGTTAGTTCAATCATGAATTAGGGCCGGGTCTAGCATGAGAGCCGGCCCGACCCTCCCTCATATGAAAATATGTTTGTTAAAACGTCCCTTTTGAAAGGACTATATTATTATCGTTTTAAGTTTACTAGCTCTTGTAATATTTCATCAGATGTTGTGATGATACGCGTATTTGCTTGGAAACCACGTTGTGCAACAATCATCTCAGTAAACTCTTCAGACAGGTCTACGTTCGACATTTCAAGTGAACCTGCTATCGGTTTACCTAAACCTGCTTGACCACCTGCTTGTAAATAAGGTTCTCCAGAGTTTGCTGAAACTGTATAGTAATTACCGCCAACTTTTTCAAGACCACCTGCGTTGGAGAATTTAGCCATTACCAATTGACCACCCCATTTCAAGTCTCCATTTGCATCAACAAAAGTAACTTGACCGTCTGGTGCAATACTCATTGATTTTGCATCAGTTGGAATACGGATCCGTCCCCATTCTCCACTGTTTTCTGTTGCAGCTGTTGGTAAACCCCAAGTGCCATCAACATTTAAATTCTCACTTGTTACTTCATCCAACTCCGCTGGTGCCTCGAAGTCAGTAGACATTAAATCTAAATCTTCGGAGCTAGCAGCCGCAGAACCCATTAGATATTTACCATCAGCGTTAACTAGGAAACCTTGTTCATCCATATAAAAATTCCCTGCGCGTGTATAGAGAGTATTTGTAAATGGCGTTTCACCTGTTCCTTCACCAGTTCCTGATACTAAATCACCTACTATGAAGAAACCTTCCCCCTCTATAGCTAAATCTAGTCCGCGTCCAGTATATTGTCGCGATCCTGGATTGTGAATAGTATCGATAGATGCAAGTTCTGCCCCTAACCCAACTTGTTTAGGGTTAATACCTCCTATAGTACCTGAAGGAGCAGAAGCACCAGCTGATGTTTGCGACATTAAATCTTTGAATATTACTCGACCTTTTTTAAAGCCATAAGTGTTCACGTTGGCAATATTATTACCAATCACATCTAGCTTTGTTTGGAAGTTTTTAAGACCTGAAATACCTGAATACATAGAACGTAACATATGTTTTCGTTCTCCCTTCGTTTTATATAGGTGAGCTTCTATCAATCAGCATCACCAAGGCTTCCTTACGTAAGAAGGTCCAGCCTTTAAAGCACAATCGTGCCATCAATATTTGTAAATAACTGCTGTTTTGCTTCCGTGCGATCCATTGCTGTAATGACAGTAGCATTTTTAGCACTGACAATTAAAGCTGCTTGATCCATCAAGACTAATGGTTGTTTGACACCTTTTGAGTGTGCTTCAAATACCTTATCCGATACAACCTGCCATTCTTGTTCAGTGATATTAATTTTACGCTCAATAATACGTTCATTCGCATGCTTGCTCACCTTTAGCTCTTGTTTAGAAGCTTCCTGTAAATGAGCCTTAAACGATTGTTGTGTATTGATTGGCTTAGGCTGTGTTGAGCGAATAGATGGATGCAAGGGTACACGATGAATTGAAAATTTATCCATCACTTTTCTCCACCTTTATTCGCTAATCACTGTAAAATCTTTATCTGTTAGTCTTTTATCATTATCTAGTACATAATTAATGACCCCATCTTTATTGGAAACAGAGACGATTCGTCCTTTTAGTTCTTGGTCACCGTCTTTATACGTTACATTTTTACCAATCAATTGGCTAGCTTTCACTAATGGAGATTCAGGTACATTATTATTGCCATTTGAACTAGAGTCGCTAGCTCCACCTAAAATACCAGATATATTACCAGGAGCAATCTCTTTCCCATCAGTTAATTTGAAAACAACATTCCCATCTACAAATTTAAGGGATTCGATGACGCCTGTTCCTTCATTAACCACAGGATTACCTTTTTCATCTTTCTCCTCTGTAATCTCATGCCATTTGACTTCTTTGCCAATAAAAGTTGTATAACTCATCATCTGTGTTTGTTGCTGAGATGCTAGTAAAGATTCCATTGCCTTTGTCATATTTTGCATTTGCTCTAAAGAAGAGAACTGCGCCATTTGAGAAATAAATTCTCGATCATCCATTGGATTTGTTGGGTCCTGATGCTGTAATTGTGTAATTAACAATTGTAGAAAGGCATCCTTACCAAGCTCACTATTGCCTGTTTGTTTCACTGGCTTCTGATAATTTGAGTAATAAAAATCATCAGTTATAGCCGGATTTGTCACTTTCGTAGTAGTATCTGCCATTGTTACACCTCCTCACTTATTAAATAGTCACTAAAGGACATTCCTTCATCTTCGTCATCACTTTTTTGATCCTGTTCTTCGTCCTGTTGTTGTTTAAAGAAATTATTGAAGAAGCTTTGATCACGTTGTTGACGATCGGCATCTTGTAATGATTGTGCAATATCAAGGCGATCTACTTGTATATTTTGCTGAGCAAATGCCTGTTTTAGCTGGTGTGCTTGACTATCAAGCAATTCACGTCCATGAGCTGTAGAAGCCAGTAAACGTGCTGTAAGGACACCATCATTTTGTACAAGTTCAATACGAACCGTCCCTAGATTTTCTGGATACAATTTTATGGTTAAACGTGTAATACCTTGAGCATTCGAAATCTGCGCTCGATTGATAATGGCTTGCATTTCTTTTAGTAAAGCTTCTGATTGAGCAGGCTTAGCCGTTGGTAATGTTACATGGAATGTGTCTGATTTCGTTTGTACAGTTTGTGGCGTAACCATGTCATTTGTAGTTGTTTCACTTTGTTTCATCATTTGGACTTGCTGAACAACTTGCTGGAAGCCTTGTAATGGCAATGTAACAGGTGTTTTAGTTGTTGTTACCTGCAAAGTTCCTACCTGCGTTTGTAATGACGTTAATAGGCTCTTCACAGTCGTTAACAGATTTTCTTGGGATGCTGTTAAGTCTGTCTTTTGCCCTACTAATTGCGCTAATTTCAACACTTGGAGAAGTTGTGTTGCCTCTTTTGGTGTCACTTGACCTTCGCCTTGTAAAGCCGTGCTTATATTCGCCTGTAGTACAGGTGCTTGAGCATCTACTAATGTTAAGAGCTCCCAAACATCACTTGCTTCCTTTTCTTCTCCTAGTAACTGGTGGACTATTTTTTGAAGCTGCTCTTCATCAATCCCTAAAGCATTTAAAATATTTTCTAAATGAAGCATTTCATCCAGTGCCACTGCCTTACCGTCTTCTCCAAGTTGAAGCATTAATAAGCCATCATCGTGAGAAATCCCTAGTAAATCTAGTACTTCCTCCATTGAGTCAGCATTTAATAACGCTTGTAAATCCGCAAGTTCATTTGATGATGTTGTTTTTGATGATTGGGTTGTTTGAGTTGAAGAAGTTAATACTTGCCCAAAAACAGAACCAAAATTTGATAAATTTTCTTTCTTCGGTGTACTGTCTATTTTTCCTTCAGCGTTTCCAATTGTTGTTGACTTTGTTGCTGCAGTTTTAGTAGGTACTGTTTTATTAATCATTTGCATCATTGCTACATCCACTATTTTTCACCTCCTTTCAATTATCCTACTGTTTAGCCATAAGCTCCGAATATTTTGCTGCATCTTTTGCATCCATTTTCTCTAAAATAGCTGCTAATTTATCTGGCTTTAAATTCGTTAAAATCCGTAGTGCTTCTGTATCACTCATATTGATTAACACAGGTGCCGCAGCTTTCGGCGACATCTTATCAAATGTTGATAAAATATCGTTAAAGTCACGCTTCACATCGTCTTGTTCACGATTTAATTTTTCAATTTCAAATTGAAGCTGTTCCTTTTCTGTCAGCAGCTTCTCTTTTTCAGTAATTGTTGAATCTAATTTTTTTTGAAGCTGAGTAATCTCGGCTTCTTTTTCTTGTACCTCTGCCTGTAAACTCACTATTTTAGAGTCGTTATTAACGACAGCATCCTTTGCTTGTTGTTCTTCTGAGGGGATAAAAGGTAAACTACCTATTGCCTTTTTTCCTAAATCAAAGACATTTGTATTCATTAAAGTTGCCACAACAAGCAAAACCGCTACTACAAACATAATCGGCAGTACAATCCAAGTAAAAAACTTAAGAAAGCCCCCAGATTTTTTCTTTGGTTGCTCTTCTACTAACTCTGTTGCTAATCGATTGTCTTTCTTTGCCATGAAATCACCTGATTTCTTTCTTGTTATACGTTTGTAATGAAATTTCATCTAAAAAAAGGCTTTCTATACGATCTTGCTCTTGTTGGAAATGCTTAAAATCCTTTTCTCTCATTTTTTCAAATTTACGTACTTCCAAGTTTTTTTCTAATAGTTTTTCTTCGTGCCAATTCATCTTAGCACGAGCTTGTATCACTTTCTGTTGTACATCTGCAATTGTTTTTTCGAGACTATCAATAAAACGACTATAATGATGAATTTCATCTATGGATGAACCAACCATTAAACGCTCCTGCTGAAATGTAATTAAATCTTCTTTCTTTTTTAGCAAGTCATATAATTTCGTTGCTATTTCTTCAAAAGAACGGACAGATTCCTTATAAGCCATTTCGGTTTCGTTTTTTTCTTGCTCGCGAATAGTTAACACTTTTTCAAAACGATACACATAACTGACCATCTATTTCGCACCACCGTTCGATAATGTTATTAACTCATTGACACTTTCTTCAAGTGTCACTTTATCTAAGTAACCTTGTTTAAGATAAGCAGTAATGAGCGGTTCATAATGAATTGCTTCATCAATCTCTTTAGAGGTTCCTCTTTTATAAGCACCAATATTGATCAAATCCTCTGATTTGTCGTAAGTATAATAGAGTTCTCTTAATCGCTCAGCAGCTTTCTTATGAGTTGGCTCTGCAACATGATTCATCAAACGACTCACACTTTTCAAGACGTTTATGGCTGGATATTGCCCTTTGTTGGCAAGATTTCGATCCAATACAATATGACCATCTAATATCCCTCGCACAGTATCCGCAATGGGTTCATTCATATCGTCACCATCTACTAAAACAGTATAGAATGCTGTTATAGAACCCTTTTCATTGGTGCCTGTACGTTCTAGTAATTTAGGCAATATCGCAAAAACCGAAGGCGTATAACCTTTTTGTGCTGGTGGTTCTCCTGTCGCAAGTCCAATTTCACGTTGTGCCATAGCCACACGTGTCACGGAATCCATCATCAGCATGACATTTAAGCCTCGATTTCTAAAATATTCGGCGATTGCTGTTGCTGTAAATGCCCCTTTAATCCGCATTAATGCTGGTTGATCGGATGTGGCTGCAACAACAATCGATCGACTTAAACCTTCAGCACCCAAATCACGTTCGATGAATTCCCGAACCTCACGACCACGCTCGCCTATTAGCGCAATGACATTCAAATCTGCTTGTGTATTTCTTGCGATCATACCCAGTAAAGTACTTTTACCTACCCCAGAACCAGCGAAAATACCAACACGTTGTCCATTTCCAACTGTTAGCATACCGTCAATAGCCTTAACTCCCACTTCAAGCCTTTCATTAATTGGTGGACGAGTTAGTGGGTTTGGTGGATCTTGCTCTGTAGGGACTGTCATGAGACCTTTAGGTAATAGAGTGCCATCAATTGGATTCCCCATAGAATCCAATACTTTGCCGATTAACTCAGGACCCACTTTTACTTCCAGTGGGGCTCCCGTCCCTTCGACAAGGCAGCCAATAGATATTTCACGTAAGGAGGTAAAAGGCATCAAGACGACTATTTCATCTTTAAAACCAACGACCTCTGCTAAAATAATCTGGTGACCGTGATTTACAGTTTCAACATGAATTTTACAGACATCACCTATAGAACTATCTGGACCTTGCGACTCAATCATTAAGCCAACAACTCTAGTAACCCTACCAAACTTTTTAAAAGTTGGGATATGCGGAATTTGTTCAATTAATTGAGCCGCTTTCATCAAGATCATTCCTTACTCTCTAATATTTCATGTAACTTTAATCTAAGTGCATTTAATTGCTCATCGATACTAACCATAATTCGCCCATGATTTGTTTCAATATAGCAATCTGTCTCATTATCTAAATCTTCATTTACAAAAATCATAAATGGTACGTCTATTGGGAACATTTCTGCTAATTCATCTCGGTTGGTCGTAATTAAAGCATAATAAGCTGGCGAAACATAAATTTTAATTTCCTTCATTTCTCTTGCTTCTTTCAGCCCTCTACGCACAATCGATACAAATAGTTCGTTATCCTGTTCTAACGAAATACCAATAATTCTTTCTGCAGCAGTTAAACCTAACTCTAAAATTACCGCTTCTTGATCCTCAATATATTTTTGAGCATTTTCTTTCGCTAACATCATTATTTCGTTCGCTGTTTGAAGTGACTGAGCCATTGCTTCAGTGGCCTTATTCACGCCATCTTCATAGCCTTGTCCAAATCCCTCATCATAAGCTTCTTGAACACGATTGGGTCTCTCTTCCTCCCAACTTAGCTTTAAATGTTCAATCTCTTGAAAGTGTCTATGCTTTTCCTGTTCAAACATCTCTCGTTCAGCTTGCAAAGCAGTTCTTGCTTCAGTAAGTAAACGATCTCGCTCTGCCACGACTTCATCCAACGTTAATTGATGCTGAGGAGGTCCTTCTTCTTGATATTCTTCCACCACTTCAAACATATCACGAATCTGTATTTCTTTGACATTATCGCTATCAGACTTAGTGTAAATAGAACGGATGATTCTAGACAATGACGTCATCTCCTCCACCACGAGCAATAATAATCTCTCCAGCATCCTCTAGACGACGAATAACAGCAACAATACGAGATTGTGCCTCCTCTACGTCACGTAAACGTACAGGTCCCATAATTTCCATTTCTTCTTTAAATGTTTCAGCCATACGTTGTGACATATTACGGAATATAATATCTTTTACCTCTTCACTTGATACCTTCATTGAAAGCAGTAAGTCTTCGTTTTCACAATCACGAATAACACGCTGAATGGAACGATTGTCGAGTGTAACAATATCCTCAAACACAAACATACGTTTCTTGATTTCCTCTGCAAGTTCTGGGTCTTGTATTTCCAGTGCATCGAGTATCGTTTTTTCTGTTTGTCGATCTACTCCATTTAAAACTTCAACGACTGCATCAATACCACCAGTTTCTGTATAATCCTGCGTAACGGTTGATGATAATTTACGCTCTAACACAGATTCAATTTCGCTAATCACTTCTGGTGAAGTCGATTCCATGACCGCTATACGTTTAGCAATGTCAGCTTGTACTTCCTGTGGTAAAGAAGATAAAATAACCCCTGCTTGCCCTGCCTCTAAATAAGAGAGGATTAGGGCAATTGTTTGAGGATGTTCATTTTGGATAAAGTTAAAAATTTGCGATGGATCAGCTCTTCTAGCAAAATCAAACGGCCGTACTTGTAAAGAAGATGTTAGTCGATTGATGATTGTTTGTGCTTGTTCTACGCCAAGTGCTTTTTCTAATACTGTTTTTGCATAGCCAATACCACCTTGTGTGATATAGTCCTGCGCGAGAGCAATATTGTGAAATTCTTCAATAATTTCTTCTTTTACATTTGATTCTACTTTTTTAACACTTGAAATTTCTAATGTTAAACGTTCAATTTCTTCCTCTGTTAAATGCTTATAGACAGAAGCTGAAACTTCAGGCCCTAATGAAATTAACAAGAGAGCGGCCTTTTGTTTTCCGGTTAATTCTTTATCTTTCTTGGACACAGCCGAACCTCCTAGTTAGTCTTCAGCAATCCAACTACGCAGTAACTTTGCAAAATCGTCTGGCTTTTCTTTGGCCATTTTTTCTAGCTGCTTACGACGCATTGTAGCTTCCGTTTCAATTTCTTCATTAATATCATCAACCATTAATTCTTCTTGTTCTTCTAGGATACTTAACTCTTCTTCTTCCTTCGCACGTTTACGTGAACGGATAATGAAGAATGCTAGTAATAAGATAACAGCTAACAAGATACCCCCGATAACCCAAACCCACCATGGAATGATTGGTTTTTCATCAGCTACCTCTGTTGCCTTACCGTATAATGGTTGTACAGATACCGCCACTTTTTCATCGATCTGCTCTTGAGTAAGTTCTGCTGCTACGTCTTTGGAAATTGTTGTACGTACAATTGTACTTAAAATTTTCTCAATATCTTCTCGAACACCATCTGGTAATGACGCTGCGTCAGTTGCTGTCGGTGGTTCAACAATTACTTGAATCCCAATATCCTGAATTTTATAAGGAGCTTCTTGAATATCCTTACGTATACGGTTCACGTCATTATTAATCGTCTCTTCCGTACGTTCATAATCACCATTTCCTGCTGTACCTTCATTATAAGTTGTGAAGTTATCAGTAGTTGTTTCAGCTTCAGGTGTTCCAGCAGCGGCAGCTGCTCCTGTACCAGAATATTGCTCTGTAATTCGCTGAGCACTTATGGCAATACCTTCCATATTTTCTTCATCAACAGGTGTCACAAGATTTTCTTCACGATTTTCTTTCTTGAAATCAATATCCGTTGTGACAGAAACCATTACTTTATCTTGTCCCATCAACGTTCCAAGCATATTTTGCACTTGACGTTGTAGATCTCGTTCTACCAATTTCTTCATTTGTAATTGGCCTTCAGCTGTTGTTGTGGAAGTACCATCAGCTGTTGCTGCATTCAGATCAAAGTACTCTGAAAATTGGTTAGAGATCACGATATTTTCAGTCTTTAAATTCGGAATACTTTTTGACACTAAATTGTACATTGTAGTTATTTGCTGTTCTGTAAATTTATAGCCAGGATCAGTATTTAAAACGATAGATGCGGTTGCCTCTCCTTGAACATCCGTTACGAATACACCTTCCTCAGGAACAGTAATCATCACTTTTGCATCTTTTACGCCTTCCAAATTTTTGAAAAGTTTAGCAATTTCAGTTTCAGTAGCTGCTTTTTTTAATAGGTTAAATTCATTATCAGTCATACCAAATCCTGAACTATTAGCAAATGAGTAATCGATTGAACCTGTTTGCGGATATCCCTCTGAAGCTAATTGCACTAATAAGGAGTCAACTTGCTCTTCTGGCACTAAAATAGATGTTCCACCTGGAGCAATTTGATAGGTCACACCTTGGGAATCTAGCGCTTCCTTTACCTGTCCAATTTCCCGTGTTGATAAATCTTTATAAAGTGGAACATATGTAGTTTTGGAAGCAAAAAATGTCACAATTGCTGCTAATGCGATTACACCTACCACGGAGCCAATCATAACTATTTTTTGCTTTTTACTTCGACTTGTCCAAAATTGACTGGTGTCGTTTTTTATTTTTGTCAATCGTTCATTCATTATGAATCCTCCGGTTATAGTGAATAACCTAGCCATCAATAATTTGCGAACATAATGAGCCACACTAAGTGGTGGTTGTTAATCTATATTGAAAAGAGGTTACTTATCTTTTCAATAAAATTAAACACTCATGCGCATTATTTCTTGGTAAGCTTCAATCACCTTATTGCGAACTTCAATTGTTGCGTTTAGGGTAATGCTTGCCTTTTGCGAAGCAATCATCACTTCATGCAACTCCACATTTTCACCTTTAATTAGCTTCTGAGTAAACTTATCAGAAGTTATTTGTTGATCATTTACTTTTGCAATTGCTTCTTTTAACGAGTTCGCGAAGCTTTGTTGCGCTTCATAAGGTGTAGCATTCAGTTTATTCGTGTTATTTACAACCTGAGTAGGTGTCATTAGCGAAATGGACGAAATGGCCATGTATGTATCTTCCTTTCTACTTAAATTTATTTACCAATCTCTAAAGCCTTTGTAAGCATGGATTTATTCGCATTAAATACAGTTATATTCGCCTCATAAGAACGAGTAGCCGACATTAAATCAACCATTTCTTTCAATGGGTCGACGTTGGGCATGTTTACATAACCATCTGCATTTGCATCTGGATGAGTTGGGTCATATACAAGTTTGAAAGGTGTTTCTTGATCTTCTGAGATTCGAGTAATTTTCACACCATTACCAACACCACTTTTTGCATTTTTACCTAGTGCTATATTCAAAAAATTTGAAAATTGTCCTTCTTCTGCTGACAGCGTCACGGACTTACGTCGATATGGTTCCCATTCCCCATTTACTTGACGAGCGCGAGTTGTATCCATGTTAGCCATATTAGAAGAAATAACATCCATACGTAAACGCTGCGCTGTTAAAGCGGAGGCAGTGGTATTCATCCCATGAAAAATAGACATCTATTACTTACCTCCTTTAATAACAGTATTCAATGTGTTTAATTTCCCATTAACACGATCGATTAGAGCATTATAATAAATTTGATTCTCTGCTAATTTCGCTTGCTCAGCATCCATATCTACAGCATTCCCATTGTTTCTATATCGCAAGTTCTCAACAATATTGACACCTGGTGTAGCTTGTCGAAACGTGAAATCATAATGTCTATTATCAGTGCGGTATGCAGAAATAGCTATGCTCTTCTGCTCTTCCAACATATCCTTAAAACTAACATTTTTCGCCTTATAATTAGGTGTATCGACATTCGCGATATTATTTGCGATTGTTTTATGATTTAAAGTGGCATAGGAAAGTCCATTTTCCAGGCTACTAATAGTTCCTCCAAATAAATTCAAAACTGTTCACCTCATTTTATTTAAAATCTATGTACTTGTTAATTTATCCAATAATACAATTGTAATTAAGATGATACCTAGTGTCTATTGTCTTTTGTCACTTTTTAATAGTCTATACGCCCTATTTTTTCTCCCCCTTAACCATGACAAAACTTCCCCATCCTTTGTGTCTCTAGGCTTCAGTAAAGATTAATAATCATCTAGTTATTTTACACCATTTCGACAGTGTTTACGATTTTATTGTGAAAAATGCCTTTTTATGAGGTTAATCGCCTTTTTTAATCCTTTTAAATAAAGGTCCCTTTTTACTAGTTCGATCACTGTAGGAGTATTTTTTATAGAGTGACCATAAGTTTATTCACCATTATTCCAAAGTAACATACCAACATTTTTTATATGCTAATCGTCGTGACAAATTATCGAACATTTTTAGGATAAAAGCAACGAAATCCATGTTTTTGTATTAATACTCTAAAAAATAAGTGCCCTAAAATTTCGAAAATACACAAAAAAACGTCTATATTTACCATAGACAGCATCATAGTTTTGAAAAACAATACATTTTACGAAAGATGAAAAAGGCTTTCATTCCACGCTACATACTTGCCACTACACTTCTCTCTCACTCAGTTTAAACTTCTTAAGCAGGTGTTGTTTAAAGTACAAAACTACCGCTCTGTTTAAAGTCTCCCCTTTCTCACAAGGGAATCAATTAGCCTTCTACTCCACCGTTCTACATTAAAAGCAAAAATTACGATCGCTAGTCTGAAAGGTCACTTTTCCTCATGGTCGACTAACGGATTCATTGTCCACGCCTCTGGAATGGTCGATGACGAACCCTAATGCACCCCCTCACCTTTCTAAAAGGTCTTTTTCAAATTATCTACTTCAACAACATAAAAAGGTCTATGTTTACCATAGACGCTTGAGACTGTAGACAAACTCAATGAATTTTGAGTTTGCCTACAGTCTTTTTTCTTTTACAATAAAATAAAGTAAAGCCGTTGATTTCCACTACGGGCGGACGCTTTCCGCGGGCGGGGTCGAGCTGCTTCCCTCGCTTCGCTCAGTCCAGGATCTCGACTTTCCCGCTTTTCCCGCAGGAGTCGCCACCCTTCGTTCCAATCAACTTCTACATAAAGAATTCCTTATTC
>NZ_JAVGCX010000016.1:0-134498 GCF_052928325.1 Lysinibacillus sp. BSL11
GATGAGATTTCCCATTACGCAAGTAAGTAAGATCCCTCAAAGACGATGAGGTAGATAGGTTCGAGGTGGAAGTGTGGTGACACATGGAGCTGACGAATACTAATCGATCGAGGACTTAACCAAAAAAAGTTTGAAACATTCAATGCACCGTTTATCCAGTTTTGAAAGAACAAATCTTTCAATAAAAAAGAGAGCTTCAAGACACAAGTTGTACAAGGAAGCAAACGAGTGATTGAAGGAGCGTACTTTTGTACGTGACTGATTGAACGAGAGCAGCTGACGCAGTAATACGCCGTGTATTGGAGGTCGAATAAGTCTAGTGATGATGGCAAAGAGGTCACACCCGTTCCCATACCGAACACGGAAGTTAAGCTCTTTAGCGCCGATGGTAGTTGGGGGCTTCCCCCTGTGAGAGTAGGACGTCGCTAGGCAATTATAAAGTCATGGATCTATTCCATGGCTTTTTTTTATTTTGTCAACTATTCATAAAATGCTATAATATATTTAATATTTTCAAGTGGATTTAAAGGGAAATTCTTTCACCTAGATACATTCTGGATTTAATAATGGAGGAATCAAAATGAGGCAGAACATTTTTTCTGCGATTTCGATCTCAAGTCTACTACTTATATTCTTTATGTTTGGCTATGATTCAACCAAATGGTATGGAAACCTTTTTACATTTCTCTATCGTGTAAATATGTTTATGCCGTTTATTTTAGGTGGTTTAGGCATCACCAGTGCCCTATTTGGCATCAAAGGATATCGTATGGTTCTTGTTGTCCTTCATTTGTTCCTACTGCTATTATTTTTTTGTATCTATTTAAAGGCATTTTATGTTCCATGAGCATTCATCAAAACTGCGGAGAGGAATCTGCAGTTTTTTCTAATTATTTAAGTTCTTACATACTTCTATAAGCAACAAAAGGTATAATAAATTACAAATTGATTGTGAATGAATATGTACAATGGAAAGGAAGAACAAGTTGGGAAAAAAGCAAATTTGGTATGAGGTACAGGAAAACGAGTCAATCGAGGATTGTTTGGCAAGAATGCGGAAAGATGGCTTTATGGTCATAGGACGAAAAGAAGAGCCACTTTTTCATATCGTAGATGGTGAGCCAGCTTATCTGCGCCAAAAAATTCAGTTTAAAGGTATACCTGCTCAAGATATCGAATGATTTTGACTAAAAACCGAACAATTTTTTTAACCTAATAAAAAATGTTCGCATTTTTGGATTGACGATAAGACAATCCCTTGTTAAAATGTGAGAAGGAAAAACAAATAGATCCCACATATATGCTAGAGGATTGGCTCTAGTGTCTCTACCCGGCACCGTAAATGCTGGACTATGCGGGAAAGCACTTTTGGCGTATGGTGAGAAGGTCTTTGTACAGCTATGTACTATGTACATGGAGACGACCTTGTCCGAATAATCCTCAAGTAAACTGCTTTCACGTGTACCGGTAGAGAGTAGTTTATTTGGGGATTTTCTTTGTAAATAAGAATTGCAGTAGCTATTCAAATAGAGGCTAGCACAATAAATAATTGATCATTTTTCTATCGTTTAAAAGGAGCGACAATTTATGAATCCGAAAATCGGTGTCATTATGGGTAGTTCAAGTGACTGGGAAACAATGAAACATGCATGTGATATTTTAGATGAATTACAAGTACCGTACGAAAAGAAAGTTGTATCTGCACATCGTACACCTGATTTAATGTTTGAATATGCAGAGGCAGCTCGCGAGCGAGGAATACAAGTAATTATTGCTGGAGCAGGCGGTGCCGCACATTTACCAGGAATGGTAGCAGCTAAAACAACACTACCTGTCATCGGTGTACCTGTTCAATCACGTGCACTTAATGGACTTGATTCACTATTATCCATCGTTCAAATGCCTGGTGGCGTGCCTGTAGCAACTGTAGCGATTGGCAAAGCAGGAGCGACGAATGCAGGTTTACTTGCAGCTCAAATTTTGTCAATAACAGATGCCGAGCTTGCTAATAAATTAGATGCTAGACGTGAAGAAACAAAGCAGCAAGTTTTAGAAAGTACAGGTGACTTAGTGTGACGAAGATTATTTATCCTGGACAAACGATAGGCATTATCGGCGGAGGACAACTTGGTCGAATGATGGCACTTGCTGCAAAGGAGTCTGGTTTTAAAGTGGCTGTTCTTGAACCAGCAATGGACTCACCTTGTGGGCAGGTAGCAGATATTCGCATTGTAGCTCCATATGATGATGAAGCTGCTTTAGAAGAACTTGCAGAAGTAAGTGATATTATCACATATGAATTTGAAAATATTGATTATGAAGGCTTAAAGCGTTTATCACAAATGGCTTATGTTCCTCAAGGAGCAGAGTTGGTACGTATTACACAAAACCGTATAACAGAGAAAGAGGCTATTGTGAAAGCTGGTTGCCCAGTAGCACCATATATTGTTGCAAAAACTTATGAAGAATTAGTAGCCAATATTGATTCGATTGGTTATCCTTGTATAGTCAAAACAGCAAGAGGTGGTTATGATGGCAAGGGACAGCAGCTTTTAAAATCAACTGAAGATTTGCCTTTAGCGAAAGAATTATTCACGCATTCGCAATGTATTGCAGAAGGATTTGTTCCTTTCGTAAAGGAAGTATCGGTCATTGTTCAAAGAAATGGTCATGGTGAATCGTATTGCCAGCCAGTTGGAGAGAACATTCATGTTCATCATATTCTTCACGAGACAATAGTACCTGCTCGCATAACTGAAAGCACAGCTCAAGCTGCAGAACGAGAAGCTTTGAAAATTGCAGACTATTTACATTTAGTAGGAACGCTAGCGGTAGAAATGTTTGTATTAGAAGATGGTAGTATTGTTATCAATGAATTAGCACCAAGACCTCATAATTCTGGTCACTATTCAATTGAAGCATGTAATGTTTCACAATTCCATCAGCATATTCGTGCTGTTTGTGGATGGCCGTTACGGAAGCCACAACTATGGGCACCGTCCATTATGGTCAATGTATTAGGGCAACATGTCGTGCCACTCAGTAACTCAATTGCTAAATATCCTGAATGGTCCATACATCTTTATGGGAAAGCTGAAGCTAAGGTCAACCGTAAAATGGGCCATGTGACGATTATGACAAAAGACTTAGAAGCTACACTACAACAAATCGAGAGTTCTGGCATTTGGTCAGAATAGAAGGAGATACGCGATGATTGAACGTTACACAAGACCCGAAATGGGCGCAATTTGGACAGAACAAAATAAATACCAAGCTTGGCTAGAGGTTGAAATTTTAGCTTGTGAAGCATGGGCAGAGTTAGGGGATATCCCAAAAGAGGATGTTGCTAAAATTCGCGAAAATGCTTCATTTGATGTGAATCGTATATTGGAAATTGAACAAGAAACTCGTCATGACGTTGTAGCCTTTACTCGTGCTGTTTCTGAAACACTTGGAGAGGAACGCAAATGGGTACATTATGGTTTAACTTCTACTGACGTAGTAGATACAGCACTTTCTTATTTAATCAAACAAGCAAATGATATTTTACGTAAAGATATCGTAAATTTCATTGATATTATTGCTGCTAAGGCAAAAGAACATAAACATACAGTTATGATGGGACGCACACACGGTGTTCACGCTGAACCAACAACTTTCGGTTTGAAACTTGGTTTATGGTATGAGGAAATGAAGCGTAACCTTGAACGTTTTGAAGCAGCTGCAAAAGTAATTGAAACAGGAAAAATGTCTGGAGCAGTTGGAACATATGCCAATATTGATCCTCGTGTTGAGCAATATGTTTGCGACAAATTAGGCCTTGCAGCTTCACCGATTTCAACACAAACTTTACAGCGTGACCGCCATGCTCAGTATTTAGGTGCATTAGCTTTAATCGCTACTTCAATTGAAAAATTCGCAACAGAAATTCGTGGACTACAGAAATCTGAAACACGTGAAGTGGAGGAAGCTTTTGCAAAAGGTCAAAAAGGATCATCAGCAATGCCACATAAACGTAATCCAATCGGTTCTGAAAACATGGTTGGTATGTCTCGTTTAATGCGAGGTTACATGGTGACTGCTTATGAAAATGTAGCTTTATGGCATGAGCGTGATATTTCACATTCATCTGCAGAGCGTGTTATTTTACCGGATGCAACTATTACTCTTAACTATATGCTAAATCGCTTCGGTAATATTGTGAAAAATTTAACAGTATTCCCTGAGAACATGAAACGTAATATGGATCGTACATTTGGTCTTATTTATTCTCAACGCATCTTACTAGCATTGATTGATAAAGGACTAGTACGTGAAGAAGCTTATGATACAGTACAACCTTTAGCAATGCAGGCTTGGGACGAGCAAGTTCAGTTCCGTACATTAGTCGATGCAAGTGAAAAAATCACATCTTATTTAACAAAAGAAGAGTTGGATGATTGTTTTGATTACAACTACCACTTACAGCATGTTGATATGATTTTTGAACGACTAGGACTTAACTAATATTTATTTAGCCATCTACTAATAAATGTTAGAGCCACCAGTAAAAAGTTTCAGAGTTGAATCGTAGAGATACGGTTCAATTCTGAACATTATTACAAGCGTATCTCATAATATCAGGGGGAAAACGAAATGACTAAAGGTCAACTTTTGTATGAAGGTAAAGCAAAAAAATTGTTCACAACAGAGGAGCCAAATGTGCTACTTGTTGAGTACAAGGATAGTGCAACAGCATTCAATGGTGAAAAGAAAGAGGAAATTGAAGGTAAGGGCATTTTAAATAATCTCATTACTTCATTAATTTTCGAAAAATTACAAGCTAACGGAATTGCGTCACATTTCGTAAAACAATTATCCGATACACAACAACTTGTAAAAAAAGTAGAAATTATTCCGATTGAGGTAGTTGTTCGTAATATTGCTGCTGGAAGTTTAGCAAAGCGTCTGGGTCTTGAAGAGGGGACATCTTTAAAACGACCAATCGTTGAATTTTATTATAAAGATGATAATTTAGGCGACCCACTTATTACAACAGAACATATTGATGTTCTTGAACTTGCCACACCAACTGAAGTAACAGCTATTTATGATGGTGCATTAGCCGTTAACAAAGTGCTACAGCCGATCTTTGCAGATGTCAATGTGACATTGATTGATTTTAAATTAGAGTTTGGCCGTGATATGGATGGTCATGTATTATTGGCAGATGAAATTTCACCAGATACATGCCGACTTTGGGATGCAACAACGAAGCAAAAGTTAGACAAAGATGTTTTTCGTCGTGACCTTGGTAATTTAACTGAAGTTTATACTATTATACTTTCTAGACTCGGAGGCAAATAACAATGAAAAAAGTAAAAATCTATGTAACATTACGTGAGAGTATTCTTGATCCTCAAGGCTCTGCAGTACAAGGTTCTTTAGCTAAGATGGGCTACGGTGAAGTAGAAGATTTACGTATCGGTAAATATCTTGAACTATCAATTAAAGATACAGAACGTGACATTGATACTCTAGTAAAAGAAATGTGTGAAAAGGTTTTAACGAACGTTGTAATTGAAGACTACCGTTACGAAGTCGAGGAGGCTATTTAATCATGAAATTCGCAGTACTCGTATTCCCTGGGTCAAACTGTGACATCGATATGTATCATGCGATTAAAGACGAGCTAGGTGAAGAAGTAGAATATGTATGGCATACAGCAACAGATCTAAGTGGTTTTGATGGTGTATTAGTACCTGGAGGATTCTCCTATGGGGATTATCTTCGTTGTGGTGCAATGGCTAATCAATCTAACATTATGACAGAAGTTAAGAAGGCAGCAGATGCTGGTAAACCTGTATTAGGTGTATGTAATGGTTTCCAAATCCTAACGGAAGCAGGTTTATTGCCAGGAGCTTTATTGCGCAATAAAAACTTAAAATTTATGTGCCGTACAGTGCAGCTTAAAGTTGAAAACAACAATACATTATTCACAAATCAATATGAGCAAGGTCAAATCATCAATATTCCAATCGCACATGGTGAAGGTAACTACTACTGTGACGAGGAAACTTTACAATCACTAAAAGATAATAATCAAATCGTATTCACATACTCAGGTGACAATCCAAACGGTTCTTTAGAAGATATCGCAGGGATTATAAACGAGCGCGGCAATGTATTAGGGATGATGCCACACCCAGAGCGAGCTGTTGATGCACTGGTGGGCGGCGCAGACGGTCTAGCAGTATTTAAATCAATCGTGAAGCAGTGGAGGGAAAATCATGTCAACAACTAAGTTTGAGCCAACAGCACAGCAGATTAAAGATGAGAAGCTATACGCTGGAATGGGGATGTCAGACGAAGAATTTGCAATGGTAGAAGGTATTTTAGGACGTCTACCTAACTGGACAGAGACAGGTCTTTTCTCAGTAATGTGGTCTGAACACTGCTCGTACAAAAATTCAAAGCCAGTACTACGTAAATTCCCTACTAAAGGGCCACAGGTACTACAGGGACCAGGTGAAGGTGCAGGTATTGTTGATATTGGTGACGAACAAGCAGTAGTGTTTAAAATGGAATCACATAACCATCCATCTGCAATAGAACCTTATCAAGGGGCTGCAACGGGTGTGGGTGGTATTATCCGTGACGTTTTCTCAATGGGTGCACGTCCAATCGCTATGTTAAACTCATTACGCTTTGGTGAATTAAAGTCAGCACGTGGTAAATATCTATTTGAAGAAGTAGTAGCGGGAATCGCAGGATATGGTAACTGTATCGGAATCCCAACAGTAGGTGGAGAAATTCAATTTGATCCTTGTTATGAAGGTAATCCTCTTGTGAATGCTATGTGTGTCGGTTTAATTGATCATAAGGATATTCAACGAGGCATTGCAGCTGGTGTAGGTAATACAGTGATGTATGTTGGAGCGAAAACAGGCCGTGATGGTATTCATGGTGCAACATTCGCCTCTGAGGAATTAACTGAGGAATCAGAAAACCAACGTCCAGCAGTACAAGTTGGAGATCCATTTATGGAGAAGCTTTTACTTGAAGCTTGTTTAGAGGTTGTAAAATCGGATGCTCTAGTTGGTATTCAAGATATGGGTGCAGCTGGTCTTACGTCTTCTTCAGCAGAAATGGCTTCTAAGGCTGGTTCTGGTGTAGAAATGAACTTAGACTTAGTGCCTCAGCGTGAAACAGGAATGTCAGCGTATGAAATGATGTTGTCTGAGTCTCAAGAACGTATGCTTTTAGTGGTGAAAAAAGGTCGCGAAGATGAAATTAAAGCGATTTTTGATAAATACGATTTAGATGCAGTAGCGATTGGTCGCGTTACAGATGATAAAATGCTTCGTCTGCTACACAAAGGACAAGTAGTGGCAGAGGTACCTGCAGACGCATTAGCAGAAGATGCTCCTGTTTATCATAAACCATCTGCAGAACCTGCATACTATGCTCAGTTCCAAGCAATCGAAAATACTGAACCTGCTGTGACAGATTACAAAGAAACACTTAATGCTTTATTAAAAGCACCGACAATTGCTTCTAAAGAATGGGTATACGATCAATATGATTATCAGGTACGTACATCAACAGTTGTTAAACCAGGCTCTGACGCTGCCGTTATTCGAGTACGTGGCACAAATAAAGGGTTGGCAATGACAACAGACTGTAACTCACGTTATATCTATTTAGATCCAGAAGTGGGTGGTGCTATTGCAGTAGCCGAAGCAGCTCGTAATATCGTGGCAACTGGTGGTACGCCACTTGCGATTACAGATTGCTTAAACTTCGGTAATCCAGAGAAACCAGAAATCTTCTGGCAAATTGAAAAATCTGCGGATGGTATTTCGGCAGCTTGTACGGCATTAAATGCTCCAGTAATCGGAGGTAACGTTTCTCTTTATAATGAACGTTCAGGTGAAGCGGTGTATCCAACACCGACAATTGGTATGGTTGGTCTTATTGAAGACTTAGCACATGTAACGACACAGGATGTAAAGGCAGCAGGAGATCTTGTCTTTGTCATTGGTGAGACGAAAACAGAATTTGGCGGTTCAGAGCTTCAAAAACTTTTAAATAATGGTGTTATTTCAGGGAAAGCGCCAGCTATTGATTTAGAGGTTGAAGCGACACGTCAGCAAGCTTTATTAAAGGCGATTAAAGCAGGCCTTGTTCAATCTGCGCATGATGTAGCAGAGGGTGGTCTAGCTGTGGCGATTGCTGAAACAACATTTGGCGCTAACGGTCTTGGTGTGGATGTAACATTAACAGGCTCTGCAACAACTGCGCTATTCAGTGAGAGTCAATCTCGTTTTGTTGTCACAGTTAAAGAAGAAAATGCTGCAGCATTTGTAGAAATCATGAAAGATGCTCAAAGAATTGGTGTCGTAACAAACGATGCACTTGTGAAAATCAACGGGGACAAAGGTGTGCTTGTAGAAGGTACAGTGGAGGAATTCCGTTCTAATTGGAAAGGAGCAATCCCATGCTTGCTGAACTCAGAGGCTTAAACGAAGAATGTGGGGTGTTTGGTATTTGGGGTAACCCAAATCCAGCACACCTTAGCTATTACGGGCTTCATGCTCTTCAACACCGTGGACAAGAAGGCGCTGGAATTGTCGTTTCAGACGGACAGCATCTTCGCGCGGTGAAAGGCGAAGGACTAGTTAATGATGTTTTCAACGAAGATAAATTAAAAGCAGTGAACGGCAAAGCAGCTATTGCGCATGTTCGTTATACGACTGCTGGTGGTGGCGGTATCGAAAATGTACAGCCATTATTATTCCACTCCTCAACTGGTAGCCTTTCTATTGCCCATAACGGTAACTTAGTCAATGCGACACATTTAAAGCAATATTTAGAGCGACAAGGTAGCATTTTCCACTCTAGCTCTGATACAGAAGTGTTGGCGCATCTTATTAAGAAAAGTTCGCATTCACCATTCCGTGCGAAGGTGAAAAATGCCCTATCTCTTTTAAAGGGTGCCTATTCTTTCTTAATTATGACAAAGGATGAAATGCTTGTTGCACGTGATCCACATGGTTTACGTCCACTATCTCTTGGAAAGCTAGGAGATGGCTGGGTGGTTGCTTCTGAAACTTGTGCATTCGATTTAATTGGTGCAGAATTTGTTCGTTCGGTAGAACCAGGTGAATTAATCATTATTAATGATGAGGGCGTAAAATCAGATCGTTTTGCTGATATGGATAAACGTTCGATGTGTGCGATGGAATATGTTTATTTAGCACGTCCTGATTCGGATATTGATGGTATTAACGTTCATATGGCACGAAAACGTATGGGTAAACAGCTTGCTCGTGAGTGTGCGCATATTGAGGCAGATGTTGTAACAGGTGTTCCTGATTCAAGTATTTCCGCAGCGATTGGTTTTGCAGAAGAAAGTGGAATTCCTTATGAATTAGGTCTTATTAAAAATCGTTATGTTGGTCGTACGTTTATTCAGCCGACACAAGAGTTACGTGAACGTGGTGTGAAAATGAAACTTTCACCTGTAGTTCAAGTCGTAAAAGGAAAAAAAGTAGTAATGGTAGATGATTCTATCGTTCGTGGTACAACATCTCGTCGCATTGTCAAAATGCTTAAAGATGCTGGCGCAGCGGAAGTTCATGTTGTGATTTCATCACCACCGATGACAAACCCTTGTTATTATGGCATTGATACATCAACGCATGAAGAACTGATTGCTTCTAGTCATAATGTAGATGAAATTCGTGAAGCAATTGGAGCAGATTCTCTAACATTCCTTTCTGTTGAGGGGATGGTAGAAACAATTGCACGACCATACGAAGATGAAAACCGAGGACTTTGCCTTGCATGCTTTACAGGCAAATATCCAACAGAGATTTTCCCAGATACGATTTTGCCACATGAAAAAGAATTATTACGTTAAGAACAACATCGCAACAAATTAGTGTCTTACAGTTATTTCTATCTAGGAAACTTAGGCGACTTGGATGATAAGGAGGAACTCTGCGTGTCAAAGGCATATGAACAAGCAGGTGTAAATATTGAAGCGGGCTACGAAGCCGTAAAACGAATGAAGTCTCATGTTGAACGTACGAACCGTCTAGGTGTAATGGGGACATTTGGTGGTTTTGGTGGCATGTTTGACTTGTCAGAACTGAATCTTAAAGAACCTGTTCTTATTTCAGGGACAGATGGTGTTGGAACAAAGCTAAAGCTAGCCTTCATGGTAGACAAACACGATACAATCGGTGTGGACTGTGTAGCAATGTGTGTAAATGATATTGTTGCCCAAGGAGCAGAACCACTGTACTTTTTAGATTACGTAGCTCTTGGAAAAGCAGAGCCAGCAAAAATCGAACAAATTGTCAAAGGTGTTGCAGATGGCTGTGTGCAATCAGGTGCGGCCCTAATAGGTGGAGAAACTGCAGAAATGCCTGGACTTTATGAAGAAGATGAATATGATCTAGCTGGCTTTGCGGTAGGCGCTTGTGAAAAGTCTGCTATCGTAACAGGTGAAGAAATTGTAGAAGGCGATGTACTTATTGGGATTGCATCAAGTGGTGTACATTCAAACGGTTATTCTTTAGTGCGTAAAATTGTCTTTGCAGATCATCAATATGCTGTGGATGCTATTGTAGAAGGCTATGAAGATCTAGGCCCAATCGGTGAGGCGCTTCTAGTGCCAACAAAGCTATATGCTAAACCTGTGCTAGCAGCTTTAAAGGCAGCAGATGTACATGGCTGTGCACATGTTACAGGTGGCGGTTTCTATGAAAATCTACCACGCATGATGCCAGAGGGACTAGCAACGGAAATCGACTTAGGTTCTTGGCCTGTATTACGTATCTTCGAATTCCTAAAAGATAAAGGTCAGCTAGAAGATAAAGATTTATATAATGTGTTTAACATGGGTATTGGCTTTGTAATAGCTGTGCCAGAAACTGAAGCTGATAAAGTAATCGCTGCAGTTGAAGCAAATGGTGAAAAGGCTTATACAATCGGACGTGTTATTAAAGGTGACGGAGTAGTATTTAATGGCTCACATGATGGGAGTTTAGTGTAATGACTGCACCAACAAAAATAGCCGTGTTCGCGTCAGGTAGCGGTAGCAATTTTCACGCCATTCAAGAGGCCATTGAACGTGGTGAACTCCATGCAAAGGTCGCACTTGTGGTCACAGATAAGCCTGGAGCATTTGTAGTAACGCGTGCTGAAAACTTTGGGATTCCAGTGTTAGCATTGAATCCAAAAGAGTTTGTCTCGAAGACAGCTTATGAGACAGCTATTATCGAAGCTTTGCATGAGTGCGATGTGAAATGGATTGTGCTTGCTGGGTATATGCGATTAATCAGTGACGTATTATTAGCAGCCTTTCCACAGCGAATAGTTAATATTCACCCGTCCCTATTGCCTGCCTTTCCTGGAAAGGACGCTATTGGACAAGCCATTAATCATGGTGTGAAAATAACAGGTGTAACTGTGCATTTTGTTGATGAAGGAATGGATACTGGACCAATTATCGCTCAGGCAGCGGTACCTGTCATTGAAGGAAATCGCGAGGCAACAGAAGCTGAAATTCATAAACAAGAGCATTTATTATATACAAAGGCATTAAAGCTATTATTACAGTAACTGAAGAGGGAGTTAGGTCGAGAATCCTACTCAACAAGTAAGACCTAACTCTATTAATCTATTGAAGCAAGTCAGTTCGTGGACAGCACGATAAAAATTAGGAGGATATTGTTGTGACAAAACGTGCATTAATCAGTGTTTCCAATAAAGATGGTATTTTAGAATTTGCAAAGGAATTAGTAGCATTAGGTTATGAAATTTTATCAACTGGCGGTACAAAAAAAATGTTACAGGATAATGCGGTAGCTGTAACAGCAGTAGATGAAGTAACGAAGTTTCCTGAAATTTTAGATGGTCGTGTGAAAACTTTAAATCCAATGATTCACGGTGGTCTATTAGGAAAGTTTGATGATGTCTCTCATCAAGCACAGATGAATGAGCATGGAATTGAACCAATTGAAATTGTTTGTGTTAATCTCTATCCGTTTGTTGAAACAATTTCAAAGCCTAATGTAACTTGGGATGATGCAATTGAAAACATTGATATCGGTGGTCCAACAATGTTACGTTCTGCTGCAAAAAACCATCAATATGTAACAGTAATCGTGGACAGCAATGACTATGCAACAGTATTAGAGGAACTTAAAGCGGACGGTGCTACAACAATTGAAACACGTCGTAAACTAGCTGCGAAAGTTTTCCGTCACACAGCCGCTTATGATTCTTATATTTCAAACTATCTGACTGAAGAAGAGTTCCCAGAGAGCTTAACGATGACATATGAATTAAAGCAAAATTTACGCTATGGCGAAAACCCTCACCAAAAAGCGGCCTTCTACCAAAAGCGTCTTGGCTCTGACTTTTCATTAGCTTATGCTACACAATTACATGGTAAAGAGTTATCTTACAATAATATTCAAGATGGTAATGCAGCATTGCAAATTGTAAAAGAATTTGAAATGCCAGCTGCTGTAGCCGTGAAACATATGAATCCATGTGGTGTTGGCACAGGTGTCACGTTAGAGGCAGCATTCGATAAAGCATATGAGGCAGATCCAACATCTATTTTTGGCGGTATTATCGCATTAAATATGGAAGTGGACGCAGCAACTGCTGAGAAGCTAAGTCATATTTTCCTAGAAATTATTATTGCACCTGCTTTCTCACAAGAAGCATTAGATATTTTAACGAAAAAGAAAAATATTCGCTTACTAACAATTCCTTTCGAGCAAGCGAAACAAGATTCATTCAATGTAGTATCAGTTGAGGGTGGGCTTCTTGTACAGGAGCCAGATCGTTATGGCTTTGGCAATGCGGATATTAAAGTGGTGACAGATCGCGAACCAACAGAGCAAGAATGGGAAGCATTGCAACTTGGTTGGTCTGTTGTCAAACATGTGAAATCCAATGCGATTGTTGTAACAGATTCTCAAATGACTCTTGGGGTTGGCGCAGGGCAAATGAATCGTGTAGGTGCAGCTAAAATTGCCTTTGAACAAGCTGGAGAAAAAGCGAAAGGTGCTGCATTAGCATCAGATGCATTTTTCCCAATGAGCGATACTGTGGAGGCGGCAGCAGCTGCAGGAATTACAGCAATTATTCAACCAGGTGGTTCCATTAAAGATCAAGATTCCATTGATAAAGCAAATGAATACGGCATTGCGATGGTATTCACAGGTGTACGTCATTTTAAACATTAATTGTTGAATTATATAGAAATGAAAACAGACCGAGATGTTGGTTCATCTCGGTCTTACTTACAAAGAGGAGGATTCTCTAAAATGAATGTATTAGTAATCGGAAGCGGTGGTCGTGAGCATGCAATCGCTAAACAATTCAGCATTTCTCCATCAGTGAACAACGTGTTCGTAGCGCCAGGAAATGATGGGATGCGGGGCGAAGTAGAAGTTGTTGCTATTGATACAATGGATTTCGCAGGTCTCGCTCAATTTGCCAAGGAAAATGATATTGCATTAACATTTGTTGGCCCAGAACAGCCGCTTGCTGAAGGCATTGTCGATTTCTTTACAGCTAGAGGTTTACGTATATTCGGTCCTACAAAAGTTGCTGCTCAAATAGAAAGCAGTAAATCCTATGCGAAGGAAATTATGAATAAATATAATATTCCTACAGCAGCACATGAAACATTTACTGAAGCAGAAAAAGCAATAGCCTATATTAAAGAACAAGGGGCGCCTATTGTCATTAAGGCTGATGGATTAGCGGCTGGTAAGGGCGTTGTCGTGGCAATGACAGAGGAAGAAGCAATTGAAGCAGTACAGGATATGATTGGAAACCAACGTTTTGGTGAATCCTCTTCACGTGTTGTCGTTGAGGAATTTTTAGACGGTGAAGAATTCTCCTTTATGTCTTTTGTACACAAAGGACAAATTTATCCGATGGTTATTGCACAAGATCATAAACGAGCTTATGACGGTGATAAAGGACCAAATACAGGAGGTATGGGTGCTTATTCACCAGTACCACAAATTCCACAAGAGGTAGTAGATAGTGCTTTTCAAACTATTGTAGAACCAACTGTTAAAGGGATGGAGGCAGATGGTGCTTCCTTTACAGGTATTTTATACGCAGGGTTAATTTTAACGAAGAAAGGCCCTCAGGTCATAGAGTTTAATGCTCGTTTTGGTGATCCAGAAACGCAAGTTGTATTGCCACGTATGGTTTCAGATTTTGGTGCATTTATGATGGCGTTAATGGATGAACAGCCTTTTGATTTACAATGGTCAGAAGAAGCAATGCTTGGTGTAGTCATTGCAGCAGAGGGTTACCCAGGAGACGTTGAAAAAGGTAAGGTATTACCAAATTTAGAGGCACTTTCGACATCACATGCAGTTTTCCATGCAGGTACAAAATTAGTAGACGGTCAATTCGTTGGTAATGGTGGACGTGTATTGTTAGTTGGTGCAAAAGCAGCTACTTTACAAGAAGCACAGGAAAAGGTTTATGAAGGTATTGCAACGGAAACATGGGATCACTTTTTCTTCCGTAAAGATATTGGCTGGCGTACATTTAAGTAATGATTATTTTCACTAAATATTTTTTATCGTCTTTTGAAACCTCTTGTTGTTTCAAAACGTAAGAGGTAAGAGCCGTCTCAATAATAGATTGGGACGGCTCCTTTGACTAAGAAGGATTCTGAGCTTTATTCGTTGAAGAATCACTACTCTTTGAGGAATTTTGAGTTGAAGTGCTGGTGTCAGATTGTTTTGAAGCAGTAGCTTGTGAACCTGAAGAATTACCAGCTATAGCAGAGGAAAAATCCTTCATGAGCTTATCGATTTGTTCAGTAGACATAGAATTTTGCCCGCTGAACATACTTTGCATAGAGGTGTTCATGGCATTCTGCATATTGGAGCTTAAAACTGCTTTCGTTGGACAATATTTAAAAAGTCCTTCGGCCATTTTCATGGCACCTAATGCAATCATTAATCGACCTTTTGTACAATTAGGATTTCTAGAAACTTTAGCGATACCAAATGCGGTCAAACTCGTCCCCATGGCAAAACGACAAAATGCATTCTTTTCGCTTAAATTTGCTTGCTGCATCATCATACTTCCTCCTTTAGTCATTGTGGAAAAAATAAGCGAGGTGCACTTTGCTTTATGAAAGTGCTGTGTTACGATTGAAACAAGATGATTGCATAAAGCATAATTTTTTTGAAAATATGCGATTATGCAGTAGTAGTATGTGATTTCAAGTTGGATTTACACAATGAAAAATTACGTAATTTAGGAAGGAGCGAATAGCATGGATCCAGTATGGAAAATAACAAAAATACGTCAACAATTAGCAGTAATCGATGGGAAAAAGGCACCAGATATCGTGCTGAAGAATGCACGTTATTTGCATAGTATGTTAAAGCAATTCATAGTAGGAAACATTTGGATTTTGGGAGATCGCATTGTCTATGCTGGTGACAGAATGCCTCCTTTATTAGAAGGAACAGAAGTGGTGGATTGTACAGGAAAAACAATCGTACCTGGCTATATTGAGCCACATGTACACCCATTCCAGCTTTATCATCCACAGTCATTTGCAGATTTTTGTGGTCAGCTTGGGACAACAACTTTTATTTCGGATAATTTAAGCTTTGTTTTAAATTTAGAAAATAAGAAAGCGTTTTCAATTTTAGAGAGTTTGAAAAAGCTACCGTTTTCTTTTTATTGGTGGACTCGCTTTGACTCACAAACTGAATTGGAGCAAGAGGAAGAGGTTTTCTCTAACACTTCTATATTAGAGTGGTTAGAGCGAGGTGATGTCTTACTTGGTGGAGAGTTGACAGGCTGGCCTAAGCTGTTGCATGGTGACGATCAAATGCTTTATCGTATGCAAATGGCTAAGGGACTGGGAAAAAAAATTGAAGGACATTTCCCTGGAGCTTCAGAAAGAACATTGGCACGCATGAAACTGCTTGGTGCTGATGGTGATCATGAGGCAATGACAGTAGAAGAGGTAGAGCGTCGTATTATGCAGGGCTATGCTGTAACTTTACGTCATTCTTCCATTCGACCAGATTTACCACATCTACTAAAAGGAATAGTAGAAAAAGAACTTCCAATCTTTGATCATTTAATGATGACAACAGACGGTTCAACACCTTCATTCCATGAGGATGGTGTGATGGATAAATGCATTCAAGTAGCTTTAGATGCAGGGGTATCTCCTATTGATGCTTACCAAATGGCTTCCTATAATGTAGCACGTTATTACAACATGTCTAATTTACATGGTTTTATCGCAACAGGGCGTTTTGCTTCACTCAATATTTTACAAGATGAATATAATCCTGTTCCAGAAAGTGTCTTATCAAAGGGTGTCTGGTTGAAACGTGATGGGGATCGGGTGCATAGAATGGCGACAATTGATTATTCTGCCATCCCAACGTTAGATTTAGATTTCTCATTAGATTCACAGGATTTCCAGTTTTCTATGCCGTTTGGGATTCAATTAGTTAATGATGTGATTACAAAGCCTTATAATTCTTTAATTGCTAAAGAAGGGCAATTGGGAAATCATGATGAGTGCTATTTAATGCTCATTAATCGAAAAGGCAACTGGCATGTAAATACAATGATTAAAGGATTTGCAACAGATGTCCAAGGCTTTGCATCCTCTTATTCCAACACGGGTGACATATTGTTAATTGGAAAAAATAAAGACGATATGATGAAAGCATTCGAAGAAATGAAAGCAATGAATGGGGGTATTGTTCTCGTTGAAAAAGGAGAAGTTATAGCGGATATTCCATTAACAATTGGTGGACTTTTGTATGATGGAGATTTATTCACTTTAACAGAGAAAGAAAAGGCATTAAAACAAGCTTTAGCAGATAGAGGCTATCAATTAGGAGATGCCATTTATACATTATTATTTTTACAATCTACTCATTTACCATATATTCGTATAACACCACAAGGAATTTTCGATGTGATGAAGAATAAGTTATTATTACCTGCTGTTATGCGCTAATTCATGAAAGTGTTTCAGTTGTTTAAACAATTACAAATATGTGTAATTGTTCAAAGGAGAGATATGCTTGTGTTCAAATCGAAAAAATTATGGATTGCTTTTGCATTTAGTGCTTTGGTAATCGGGGGATGTTCAAAGGATACACCAAAAGTCAAAGAGGATGAAGAACCAATTGTAGAGGAAGAAGCAGTAGTGGAGGAGCCTGTGCAACAACCAGCTTTTGTTGCACCACTTACTGGGGAGGCTGTACAAGAAGAAATTACACAGCGACCAATTATCGTAACCATTAATAATCATCCAGCAGCACGTCCACAATCAGGCTTAGCTGCGGCGGATATCATTTATGAAATGCTTGCAGAAGGTAATGTGACACGCTTTTTAGCAGTATACCAAAGTGAACTGCCAGAAAATATTGGGCCGGTTCGTAGTGCACGCTCTTATTTTATCGATATGGCCAAGGGATTTGATGCCTTTTATGTAGCACATGGCTATAGTCCAGAGGCGAAAACAATGCTTGATCATCGTATCGTCGACAATATCAACGGTATGGCTTATGATGGTATTCTGTTTAAACGTTCTAACGACCGCGTTGCGCCACACAATTCCTATATTACATCAGACAACATTCTAAAAGGTGCTGAAATGGTGGGCGCTTCAATGAATTACAGTGAAAAAGTACTTCAGGCTTTTTATGAACCTGATGAACGTGGTAAAATAGGTATTGAAACAAGTCAAGTTGACATTTATTACGGAAATAATGAAGATTTCCATAACGCGTATGTGTATGATCATCAAACTAATCACTATGAACGACAATCGGCTAGCGTGGACACAAAAGATATGTTAACAGGCGAAACAGTGTCATTGGCAAATGTTCTATTTTTCGAAATGGATCACCAAACAATCGATGATATTGGTCGCCAAGCAATTGATTTAACGTCTGGTGGAAATGCGTATGTATTTCAAAATGGCTATTTGAGGGAAGTCAAATGGGCTAATGTTAATGGAATACCAATGGCTGTAGAGCAAACAGGGGATCCTGTAAAGCTTGTACCAGGAAAGTCGTGGGTTCATTTCGTACCAGCTTCGCCAGGGTTACAAGCAATGGTGAAAACGCAGCCTTAAAGGGAGGAAAATTGCATGCAAATCGAAAAAATTCGGGGGCATCAAACAGATCAATTATTTAAAGCAGTGTTAGAGTTGAAGGACATCGAGGAATGCTATAAGTTTTTTGATGATTTATGTACGATTAGTGAAATACAATCGTTGGCACAACGCTTTGAGGTTGCACATTTATTACGATTAAAGAAAACCTACGAATCCATTAAAAAGGAAACAGGGGCAAGTACTGCAACTATTTCGCGCGTGCGTCGCTGCTTCGATTATGGGAATGATACATATGATGAAATGTTAGGTCGTTTGTATCCTGATGAAAAACCATTCCAAGCACCAAAAGAATAGTCAGAAAAAAGGCTGAGTAGAAGTTCTACTCGGTCTTTTTCATTTTTTTGTCGTGAATCATAAGCTATACTTGTAAACGAATAGATAGAAAATGATAGGTGGTAAACATAGATGGATTATTTGGAATGGAGACATGTGTTCAAGCTAGATCCAGCGAAGGACATTTCCGATGAAGCATTAGAAAAAATTTGCGAGTCTGGGACAGATGTTATTTTAGTTGGGGGAACTGATAATGTAACGTTGGATGGGGTATTAGATTTACTTGTTCGAGTGCGTCGTTTTGAGGTGCCGATAGCGCTTGAAATTTCTACGATCGATGCGGTAACACCAGGTTACGACTATTATTTCATCCCAACGGTATTAAATAGTGATGATCCAAAATGGATTAAAAATTTACATCATGAGGCTATTAAAGAATACGGCGATATTATGGTATGGGATGAATTAGTAGCGGAAGGATATTGTATTTTAAATCCTGATTGTAAAGTAGCCCATGTAACGGGTGCGAAAACAGATTTAACGATTGATGATGTGGTAGCTTATGCACGCATGGCAGAGAATTTCTTTAAACTACCTGTTTTTTATTTAGAGTACAGTGGAATGTATGGCAATCTAGAGGTAGTCAGTGCTGTGAAAAACGAACTGAAGCATACCAAACTCTTTTACGGTGGTGGCATAAAATCTGCAAAGCAAGCAGAGGAAATGGCACGCGTTGCTGATACGGTAGTAGTTGGAAATATTATCTACGAAGATTTAAAAGCTGCACTTGCGACTGTTAAGGCTGTTAAAAATACGTTATAATTTTAGAACAAATGTTTGTAAGGCGGTGCGAAATGGAACAGTTAACAAAAAATTTACTA
The DNA here is from genome assembly GCF_052928325.1 of Lysinibacillus sp. BSL11. Classification (NCBI taxonomy): domain Bacteria; kingdom Bacillati; phylum Bacillota; class Bacilli; order Caryophanales; family Bacillaceae; genus Lysinibacillus; species Lysinibacillus sp. BSL11. The sequence continues at coordinate 19,366 of NZ_JAVGCX010000016.1, forward strand.
GCAGGCATGAATCCTGAACAAGAAAGAGCAGTTAAAACAACTGAAGGACCATTACTCATTATGGCAGGTGCTGGGTCAGGAAAAACACGAGTTTTAACACATCGAATTGCTTACCTAGTTATCGAAAAGGAAGTATATCCTTCTAAAATTTTAGCGATTACATTTACAAATAAAGCAGCACGAGAAATGCGTGATCGTATTGATGGCATTCTTGGCAATGGTACTGGCGATAGTATGTGGGTATCGACTTTCCACTCCATGTGTGTAAGGATTTTACGTCGTAATATCGATCAACTAGGCATTTCTCGTAATTTCTCTATTTTAGATTCTACGGATCAGCTTTCAGTCATCAAAAATGTGATGAAGGAAGAAAATATTGACCCAAAACGTTTTGAGCCACGAGCAATTTTAAATGCTATTAGTGCGGCAAAAAACGAGTGTATAGCAGCGGATGATTACGCTGGACAAATGAATGATAAAAACCCTTATGAACAAACAGTTGCACGTGTCTATAAAGGCTATGAGAAAAGATTACGCCGCAACCAATCCCTTGATTTTGATGATTTAATAATGACGACGATTACGTTGTTTAAACGTGTACCTGAAGTGCTTGAATATTATCAAAATAAATTTCAATATATTCATGTCGATGAATATCAAGATACCAATAAATCTCAGTATTTACTTGTACAGTTACTAGCAAAGAAATTTAAAAATATCTGTGTTGTAGGTGATTCCGATCAGTCTATTTATCGTTGGCGTGGTGCAGATATTGGGAATATCCTATCCTTCGAAAAGGATTATCCTACTGCAAAGGTGATTATGCTAGAGCAAAATTATCGTTCAACTAAACGCATCCTACAAGCAGCCAATGACGTCATTCAAAATAATACAACACGTTACCCAAAAGAATTACGCACAGAAAATTCAGAAGGTGAAAAGATTGCACTATATAAAGCTTATAACGAGCAGGAGGAAGCGCAATTTGTTGTACAAACGATTCAACAGTTAATTGAAAAAGAAAATCGTTCCTTTGATGACTTTGCTATTTTATATCGTACAAACGCTCAATCTCGTGTAATGGAGGAAGTACTTGTTAAGTCCAATATGGCCTATCAAATAGTAGGCGGAACAAAGTTCTATGATCGAAAAGAGATAAAGGACTTACTAGCATATCTACGACTTATTGCTAATAATGATGATGATTTATCACTAGCACGTATTATTAATGAGCCAAAGCGCAGTATTGGTGCAACTTCCTTTGAAAAAATGGCACGTTATGCAATAGATCAGGATCGTTCGATTTTTGACGCGATGAATGATCTTGTTTTCATGGGACTATCAGGGAAAGCAGCAAATTCGGCTGAGCAATTTTATGCCATGATTAAAGGCTTTACACAAATGCAGGAATATCTGTCTGTCACTGAAATTGTGGAGCAAGTTATTGATAAATCGGGTTATCGAGCAATGTTACAAAACGAAAAAACAATTGAAGCAGAAAGCCGTTTAGAAAATATTGAAGAGTTTTTATCTGTCACAAAGGCTTTTGAAGAGCGCAGTGATGATAAAAGCTTAATTGCCTTTTTAACAGATTTAGCCCTTATAGCTGATATTGATGCACTCGACAAAGAGGATGCATCCAAAGGCAATATTATTTTAATGACGATGCATGCAGCTAAAGGCTTAGAGTTCCCAGTTGTCTTTATAATCGGTATGGAGGAAAACATTTTCCCACATTCCCGCTCACTAGACGATCAAGATGAAATGGAAGAGGAACGCCGCCTTATGTACGTAGGTGTGACCCGTGCTGAGGAACGTCTATATTTAACCTGTGCCCAAAGCCGTACGATTTTTGGTCGTTCAAGCTTTAATAATGCCTCCCGATTTTTAGGTGAAATTTCTCAAGATATTACAGAGTCAATTTCTAAGGCAGGGACAACATCAACAGTACCATTTGCTACTAACAATCGTTCAACCGGTGGCCATCAAAAGCGTACACTTGGTGCTATTCAGCAAACACAACCTGCCACAGCACGTTTACAAGCAACGGGCGGAGATCAATTTGGATGGAAGGCTGGAGATAAGGCGATTCATAAAAAATGGGGAACAGGTATGGTTGTTAGTGTAAAAGGTAAAGGTGATAGTACAGAGCTCGATATCGCATTCCCACAACCAATTGGTATAAAGCGATTACTTGCTCAATTTGCACCTATTGAAAAAGCGTAAGCGGAGGAACGTAAATGAACGAAATAGAACAGCGTATAGCGGAGTTAAATAAATTATTGCATGAATATGGTTATGCCTATTATGTGTTAGATAAACCTGTCGTAGCAGATAGTGTCTATGACCAGCTATTACAGGAACTGATTGTATTAGAAGAAGCAAACCCATCCCTTATTTACCCCGATTCTCCTACGCAGCGTGTTGGTGGAGCAGTGGTAGAGGGCTTTAAAAAAGTGACGCATGATTACCCGATGCTTAGTCTTTCAAATGCTTTTAATGAAGCGGATTTACGAGAATTCGATCGTAAAGTACGTCAGGCTATCGGAGATCAATTTTCTTATGTATGTGAGCTGAAAATAGATGGTTTGGCTATTTCATTAAAATATGAAAATGGCATGTTTGTACAAGGGGCTACAAGAGGAGATGGTGTGGTAGGAGAAGATATTACCGCCAATTTAAAGACAATCCGTGCGATTCCCCTTCGTTTAAAGGAACCCATTACGATTGAAGTACGTGGTGAGGCATATATGCCGAAAAAATCTTTTGAAAACTTAAATGCCCAACGTGCTGACAATGGTGAGGAGTTGTTTGCTAATCCTCGTAATGCTGCTGCTGGCTCATTACGTCAATTAGACCCTAAAATTGCGGCCAGTCGCCAATTATCAACGTTTATCTATGCCATTGGTGGAGACGGTGAAGTATATGGTATCGACGGTCATGCAGAAATGCTTGATTATTTAGAAGGCCTAGGCTTCCCTTCAAATAAAGAACGCCAACGATGCTCTACGATTGAAGAGGTAATGGCCTTTATAGAACATTGGACAGAAAACCGTCCAAAATTAGCTTACGAGATTGACGGAATTGTTATTAAAGTTGACCGTTATGCTCAGCAAGATGAACTAGGTTATACAGCAAAGAGTCCACGCTGGGCAATTGCCTACAAATTTCCGGCAGAGGAAGTTGTTACAACGTTACTTGATATTGATTTAACAGTAGGTCGTACAGGTGTTGTTACGCCTACAGCGATTTTAACCCCCGTACAAGTAGCGGGAACGACGGTTCAACGTGCTTCTTTACACAATGAAGATTTAATTCGAGATAAGGATATTCGTCTTGGAGATACAGTTATTATTCGAAAAGCTGGTGACATTATTCCCCAAGTTGTAGGTGTGCTTATAGAACAACGTCCTGAGGATTCAGTCCCTTTTGTCATGCCAAAAAATTGCCCTGTTTGTGATAGTGAATTGATTCGTATTGAAGGCGAAGTTGCCTTGCGCTGTGTAAATCCTGCCTGCTTTGCGCAAATCGCAGAAAGCATAAAATATTTTGTTTCTCGAAACGCGATGAATATTGACGGTCTTGGGGATAAAGTAGTGGAGCAATTATTGCGTGCAGATTTAATACATGATGTTTCTGACCTGTATCATTTAACGGTGGAGCAACTTGTGGAATTGGAGCGTATGGGCGAAAAATCAGCAACTAATTTAGTAAATGCTATTCAAGCATCGAAGGAAAATTCGATGGAGCGTTTGTTAATTGGACTAGGAATTCGTCATGTTGGTGAAAAAGCAGCCAAAATCGTATCAGAGGAATTTGGTTCAATGGAAGCCGTGATGGCTGCAACAGAGGAGCAGCTTGTGGCAATTTATGAAATTGGAGATAAAATGGCTTCATCGTTAGTGGAGTATTTCTCAAATGAAGATGCACGAGCAGTCATTGAGCGTCTTGCTGATGCAGGCGTGAATATGACATACAAAGGTAAAAAAGTAGAAGTGGCGATAGGTGATAGTCCTTTTGCAGGTAAAACAATTGTCTTAACTGGTAAACTTGAGCAATTGACACGCAACGAAGCAAAAGCGAAAATAGAAGAGTTAGGTGGTACAGTCACGGGTAGTGTCAGCAAAAAAACAGATCTAGTGATCGCAGGTGCGGATGCAGGCTCTAAACTAACAAAGGCTGAGCAATTGGGTATCGAAGTTTGGACTGAAGATAACTTAATTGAACAACTTAACCTCATCTAATAAGTGCATGATATCCTCCCTTTTTATGAATAGGAAGCGATATCTGGTGCACAATCGTTACATCAAGGCGTCGAGTAGTTTCGTCGACCTAAAATTGACTATTAGTAAAGGAGCACTAAATAATGAAGTCTTTTCGACTCATTCCAGCAATCGTAGCTGCTGCAATGCTAGTCGGCTGTGTGCCTTCTGACAAGAAGGAGACAGAGCTTACACAGGAAACGCAACAGAAAGAAAAAGCTGAAACAACAATTATTCCAAGCATACAAATTGATGAATCTTATTATAAGACGCTTATCCCTTATAAAGAGAGTGCAAGTAGAGGTCTAGTGGTTTCTAACATTTATACGAAATATGATATGAAGGAAGTTGAATCAGGTTTAATGCGTTTATCTCAAAATGAGTTCGACACAGAAAACTACTACTTCCAAGAAGGTCAATATTTAGCTGAAAGTACAGTAAGCTCTTGGCTTGCTCGTAGTTCACAAACAGAGGATGGATTAAATCCACCGACAACAGACACAATGACACCTGAGGAGCGAGCAACAAAGGCTCCAGTTTATTTATCCCATATTGTAGAGCAAAACTACTTAACAAAAACGAAGGATAATAAAGTGAAACTAGGTGGGATTTCAATCGGTCTTGCCTTAAATTCTATCTATTATTATCAAAAAGAACAGTATGGGGAATATTACGAGGAACCAATTTCAGAGTCTACTCTTATTGAGCAAGGCAAAAAAATGGCTGCTGAAATCGTTTCTCGTTTACGTTCACGTGAAGAGTTAAAGGATGTACCGATTGTGGTCGGTTTGTTTAAGCAGCAAGCCCGTAATCAAATTATTCCAGGGACATACTTTAGCTATGGTGTAGCAAAAGCTGGGCAGAACAGCATCGCTGATTGGGAAGGTATAGATGAAAATTACGTCTTGTTCCCAACAGATGATTCACAAGATGTATACCGAGATGTCAATAATAACTTCAAGAACTTCAAACAAGATGTTGATAAATATTTTTCTAACTATACAAGTGTGATCGGTACTGGTTTCTATCGTAATAAACAAATACAAAATCTTTCGATTGAAATCCCAATCCAATTTTTCGGCAAAGCAGAGATAATAGGATTTACACAATATTTAACAGGGATTTTAATCAATCAATTTGATAATATTCATGTGGAAGTGAGTGTTACTTCAGTGAATGGTCCTGAGGCATTAATCATCAAAAAGGCCAATGACAAGGACCCTTACGTGCATATCTATGATTAATATAGTCAGCCTTTGTGCTGACTATATTTTTTATGGTAATGGATTGAAATAGAGGAACACAACAGGATGATAGAGACAACACTTTGTTATAGTAGTGAAAGTTTCTATATTTTTAGTGAAAGTTGTGATTTTTAAAATGAAAAATGTTATGATTATTGGCATGGTTAACTTTATTCAACCCTATTGTTATCAATAAAAACAATGAATTGAACAAGTATTCGGAGGTGTGAAAAATGGCTAAATTAACAAAAGAAGAAGTAAAGCACGTGGCAAATTTAGCACGTCTTGCAATTACAGAAGAAGAAGCAGAGAAATTTGCTGAACAGCTTGGCAAAATTACAGACTTTGCGGAGCAGTTAAATGAACTGGATACAACAAATGTTGAACCAACAACGCACGTTTTACCATTAGTGAACGTAATGCGTGAAGATGTAGCAGTAAAAGGTTTAGACCGAGAAGTAATGATGTTAAACGTAAAAGAACAAGAAGATGGTCAAGTAAAAGTACCAGCTATCATGTAATACTAAAACATAGGAGGATTCCTCATGACGCTATTTGAACGTTCAGCTAAGGAGTTACAAGCAGAAATTAAAGCGGGTAACTTATCAATCGCTGACTTAACGAAAGAAGCATACGAGCGTATTGCAAAGCTTGATGGCGATGTACAAGCATTCCTTGCTTCAAACGAAGAAAAAGCAACTGCTCAAGCTGCTGAAATGGATAAAGTACCATTTGAAAAGCGTGGACCATTATTCGGTCTACCGATCGGTGTGAAAGACAACATCGTAACAGAAGGCTTAGAAACAACATGTGCCTCTAAAATTCTAGAAGGCTTTATGCCAATCTATGATGCAACTGTTGTCAACAAGCTACGTGAAGCTGGCATGATTACAGTTGGTAAATTAAACATGGATGAATTTGCAATGGGTTCTTCAAACGAAAACTCATACTATAAAACAACAAAAAATCCATGGAACTTAAACCACGTACCAGGAGGTTCTTCAGGTGCATCTGCAGCAGCTGTAGCAGCTGGTGAAGTACCATTCTCTCTTGGATCAGATACAGGTGGTTCAATCCGTCAACCTGCAGCTTACTGTGGTGTTGTAGGGATGAAACCTACATATGGTCGTGTATCTCGTTTTGGTCTCGTTGCATTCGCATCTTCTCTAGATCAAATTGGACCAATTACACGCAATGTTGAAGATAATGCGCTATTACTAGAAGCTATCGCTGGATTAGATCCAAATGATTCGACTTCTGCGAATGTTGAGGTGCCAAATTACGCTGCAGCTCTTACTGGTGATGTTAAGGGCTTACGTATTGCTGTGCCAAAAGAATTCCTTGGTGAAGGCGTTGGTGAAGCAGCTCGTCAATCAGTGCTTGCAGCATTAGAGGTATTAAAAGGCTTAGGCGCTACTGTAGAAGAGGTATCACTTCCTCACTCAAAATATGCACTAGCTGCGTACTATATCCTTTCTTCTTCTGAAGCGTCTTCTAACCTATCTCGTTTCGATGGTATCCGCTATGGTTTCCGTGCAGAAAACGTGACAAATTTAATGGACCTTTATAAAGAAACACGTGCTCAAGGCTTTGGTGATGAAGTAAAACGACGTATCATGTTAGGTACTTACTCACTAAGTGCAGGTACGTATGATGCGTACTACAAAAAAGCACAACAAGCACGTACACTGATCAAAGCAGACTACGATAAAGTATTTGAAGACTTTGATGTTATCATTGGACCAACAGCTCCAACACCAGCATTCAAGATTGGTGAAAATGTTGATGATCCAATGACAATGTATGCAAACGATATTTTAACAATCCCGATGAACTTAGCAGGTGTACCAGCAATTTCAATTCCTTGTGGCTTTGAAAACGGTCTACCACTAGGTTTACAAATAATTGGTAAATATTTCGATGAAGCAACTATTTACCGTGTGGCTCATGCTTTTGAACAAGCTACTGAGTTCCATAAAGAAGTTCCTCAAATGTGGGAGGGAAAATAACATGAACTTTGAAACAGTCATTGGTTTAGAAGTACACGTTGAGTTGAAGACAAACTCAAAAATCTTCTCACCAGCACCAGCTCACTTTGGTGCTGAACCAAATACAAATACAACAGTAATCGATTTAGGCTATCCTGGGGTCCTACCAGTCCTGAACAAAAATGTAGTAGATTTCGCTATGCGTGCAGCACTGGCACTCAATATGGAAATCGAGCAAGAAACAAAGTTTGACCGTAAAAACTACTTCTATCCAGATAATCCGAAAGCTTATCAAATTTCACAATTCGATAAACCAATCGGTAAAAACGGCTGGATCGATATTGAAGTAGACGGCTATACAAAACGTATCGGTATCACGCGTCTTCATATGGAAGAAGACGCTGGTAAACTTTCACATGCTGGTGACCATTCACTAGTTGACTTTAACCGTCAAGGAACACCGCTTGTTGAAATCGTTTCTGAGCCAGATATTCGTACACCAAACGAAGCATATGCATATCTTGAAAAATTAAAATCGATTATTCAATATACTGACGTATCTGATTGTAAGATGGAAGAAGGCTCACTACGTTGTGATGCCAATATTTCTCTTCGCCCTTATGGTCAAGAAGAATTTGGTACAAAAACAGAGCTTAAAAACCTGAACTCCTTCAACTATGTTCGTCGTGGTTTAGAGCATGAAGAATTACGTCAAGCAGATGTATTATTATCCGGTGGCGTGATTGAGCAAGAAACACGTCGTTTTGATGAAAAAACAGGTAAAACAATTTTAATGCGTGTTAAAGAGGGAACAGATGACTACCGTTACTTCCCAGAGCCAGACTTAGTTCGTCTTTCAATTGATGATGCATGGTTAGAGCGTGTGAAATCTGAAATTCCAGAGCTTCCAGATGCTCGTAAAAAACGCTATGTTGAAGAACTAGGCTTAACACCTTATGATGCTGGAGTTCTTGTTATCTCTAAAGAGATCTCAGACTTCTTTGAGGCAATGGTAGCAAAGGGGGCAGATGCTAAGCTTTCTGCTAACTGGTTAATGGGTGATGTTTCTGCTTATTTAAACGCAGAGCAAAAAGATCTAAAAGATACTGCATTAACACCAGAAAACCTTGCTGAAATGGTGAAATTAATCACGGACGGTACAATTTCTTCTAAGATCGGTAAAAAGGTATTTGCTGAATTAGTAGAAAATGGCGGCTCTGCGCAGGATATTGTGAAAGCAAAAGGCTTAGTGCAAATTTCTGATGAAGGTGCATTACTAGCAATCGTAACAGAAGTTTTAGATAACAATGCTCAATCTATCGAGGACTTCAAAAATGGTAAAGACCGTGCGATTGGCTTCTTAGTTGGTCAAATTATGAAGGCAACAAAAGGTCAAGCTAACCCACCAATGGTTAATAAATTATTACAACAAGAAATTGCCAAACGATAATACTCGTTGTAACATAATAGCCGAGAGAGCTTCATTGCTCCCTCGGCTATTAATTTTCAAAAATGTAACAAATTTGCATTTTACGAAACTTAATAGTTGTTTAAAAAGAGTATTCATAGCAAAATATAGAATAGACAATAATAAGGGGGACGAGCCAATGAAAACAGAACAACAGTATTTTAATGAAGCTATATCAATACAACAATATATGGAGAACATGACGACGTTAAAAGAAGAAAGCTTTCGTATTTATGATGGCTTTGAAGTACCAACAAACGATGGTTTTATCGGGTTATTAAAAGAAAAACAACCTAAAATTTTAACAATTACAGAGGATTGGTGCGGAGACGCAATGTTAAATAATCCAATTATTCGTCGTATTGCTGAAGCAGCAGGATTAGATATGCGTACCGTTTTCCGTGATGCTGATACAGAGCTAATTGATCGTTATTTAACAAACGGTGGCCGTGCAATTCCGATTTATCTATTGTTAGATGATGCAGGAGATGTGATTGGAAAATGGGGACCACGTGCACCAGAATTACAAGAGTTCGTCGTAACGAAACGAGCAAGCTTACCAGATAAAGAAGATCCAACCTTTGAAGAGGCACAAAAGACTCTTTATGCAGAAATTCGTGAGGAAAATATCTCCAATCAAACATATTGGACATATGTTTATGAGGACTTTAAGAAGCAAGTAACAGAAGCATTACAAAAATAACAAGAGTATTGCAACATTTCAACCTATAAATCGTTGAATGAAGTAGAATCTTATGAAGCAGGAAGGTATGTTATGAAACGAGCAAGAATCATTTATAATCCTACATCTGGACGCGAAGTGTTTAAGAAACATCTACCAGAGGTGTTGGAAAAACTAGAGGTAGCAGGCTATGAGACATCCTGTCACGCAACAACATGTGAAGGTGATGCAACGCTTGCAGCAAAAAATGCGGTAGAACGCGGTTTTGATATCATCATCGCAGTTGGTGGAGATGGCACATTAAATGAAGTTGTTTCAGGTGTAAGTCCATTTGAAAACCGTCCGAAAGTTGGTCTAATTCCAATGGGCACTACAAATGATTTTGCCCGTGCCGTGCATATCCCTCGAAATATTGAAGAGGCAGTAGACATTATTATTCAAGGCGACACATTACCAGTGGATGTTGGTCTCTTAAATGGGGAACGCTATTTCATCAATATTGCTGCTGGCGGACGTATTACAGAGCTAACTTACGAAGTACCAAGCAAAATGAAAACAATGCTTGGTCAGTTAGCCTATTATGTAAAGGCAGTTGAGATGATTCCATCCATCAAAGCCTCACATATGCGCATTGAATATGATGGCGAAGTATTTGATGGCGACGCTATGATGTTCCTATGTGGGTTAACGAATTCAGTAGGCGGCTTTGAAAAACTAGCTCCTGATGCAAGCATTAATGATGGTTACTTTACTTTAATAGTGCTAAAGAAGGTAAGTCTTCCTGAATTTATTCAACTAGCTGCTATGGCATTAAGAGGCGAACATTTAAATGATGATCGTGTCATCTACAAAAAAGCTAGCGTTGTCAAAGTTACTACAGAAAATGAGGTCCACCTTAATCTCGATGGCGAATATGGCGGAGACGCTCCCGCTACATTTGAAAACCTAAAGCGTCACATCGAAATCTTTGTTCCACTCGCAGATATTCGAGAGGAAGACCGTATTTAATGAACCCGAAAAGCTCATCCGATTTTATTGAGGATGAGCTTTATTTTGTATTTCTATATGATTGGTTGCTTGAAGTTAGGTGACGTCACTCGAAAAGATGTCTAGTTAGAACACTTCAAAAGGTGAGGACTCCTCTAGAGAAGGCGATTGAAGTGCTCATAAAGGTGAGAAAGCCGCTCCAAATGAAGTGAAAAGTGATCAAAAAGGTGAGGAAGCCGCTCCAAAGGAAGTAAAAAGCGCTCTAAAAGGTAAGGATACCACTCCAAATCCTCTTAACTTAAAATTCCATCACTAGAATAAAACTGATTAAATCCCATAAACTAAGCTCTAAAAGTAAGATTGTGAATGAAATTAGAAAAATGTTTGGCAAATGTGCGTATATTACTTGAACAAAATTTGAAACCTTAATAATAGACTGAAATTTCGGTCCGTTATTAAGGTTTTTTTCGTTGGAATAGTGGAAAATGGGGGTATGGATAAGGGAAAGGAAGTGTTGCCTTTGTATAAGTCACAAGAAAAGAAGCTTATATGGCTAAGCTTTGGTGTTGCAATCATTATGCTACTTTCTATTCTTGGAAGAATATTTGGAAGTTAAGGGGGCAATGAGATGATTAATGAATCAGCGGTCTATTGGAGCCGAGCATTAACGGAGTTAACATTATCGTTCCATATTATTTATGCAACAATTGGTGTGGGTGTCCCGTTAATGATTATGATTGCCCAATGGACTGGGTATAAAAAGAATGATGAACATTATATCTTAATGGCAAGACGTTGGGCCCGTGGTTTTGTCATTACTGTAGCAGTCGGTGTAGTAACTGGAACCGCAATCGGCTTACAACTATCATTATTGTGGCCTAATTTTATGCAACTCGCTGGTCAAACAATTGCGTTACCACTTTTTATGGAAACGTTTGCATTTTTCTTTGAGGCGATATTCTTGGGCATCTATTTATATACTTGGGATCGCTTTGATAGTCAGAAAAAGCATATGCTTCTGTTAATCCCTGTTGCTGTCGGAGCATCGATGTCAGCAGTCTTTATTACAATCGTTAACGCTTTTATGAACGCACCAAGAGGATTTGATATCGTAGATGGAGAACTTGTTAATATTCAACCTTTTCTTGCAATGTTTAACCCTGCCATGCCAACAAAGGTTGCACATGTACTTGTGACAGCGTACATGACATCGGCATTTGTGCTAGCAGCTATTGCAGGATTTAGGATGTTAAAGGGCTCGAAGCATGTATACCATAAAAAATCACTACTTTTATTAATGAAAATTGGCTTGATTTTCTCCATTGCAGCCGCTGTGATTGGAGATTTTTCAGGAAAATACTTAGCCGAATATCAACCCGAAAAACTAGCCGCAGCAGAATGGCATTTTGAAACAGAAGGTAAGGCTTCACTTGTATTATTTGGTGTCTTAGATGGAGAAGAAGTTAAATATGCTATTAAAATTCCGTATGCTTTAAGCATTCTTGCACATTTTAATCCTAATGCAGAGGTAATCGGCTTAGATCAATTTGAGGAAGAGGATCTACCGCCACTCTATATTCACTATCTCTTTGATATCATGGTTTCCATTGGTATGTTTATGGTGCTAGTTTCATTACTTTATGTTGTAGGGAAAGCACGGGGCTGGCAGTTTATTCATTCACGATGGTATAGATGGATTATCGTAGCGGGAGGACCACTATCAATTATTGCGATTGAAGCAGGTTGGTGGCTTGCCGAAGTTGGACGTCAACCATGGATACTTTATGGACTAATGCGTACACCTGAGGGAGCTACGACGAGCGACCATGTGGATTTAATGCTGCTTTTATTCGCAGGAGTCTATGCAGTATTAGCAGTGGGAAGTATTGTCGTATTGGTAAGAATGTTTAAAAAGAACCCAATCGAACGCGAGATTGAAGATCGCCACTCTGAAAAAGGCGGTGACATCCTATGACGTTAGAGATTTTAGGTATTTCAGTATTATGGATATTCCTATTTGGCTACGTCATAGTCGCATCAATCGATTTTGGTGCTGGCTTCTTTAATGCATACAGCCTACTTATTGGAAAAAATCATATTTTAACAAATATTATTAAACGTTATTTATCGCCTGTTTGGGAAGTTACCAATGTCTTTTTAGTATTCTTCTTTGTAGGAATCGTAGGATTTTTCCCGCAAACCGCTTTTTATTACGGAACGATTTTACTTGTGCCCGTTAGTATTTCGCTTGTACTATTGGCAATTCGGGGCTCCTACTATGCCTTTGAATCGTATGGTACACGAGGCCATATCGGATATACCCTGACATATGGTGTAGCAGGTTTATTAATTCCCGCTTCTTTATCCGTTGTCTTTGCCATTGCTGGTGGAGGGTATGTTGATGTAATTGATGGGCAGCCTGTGCTGAACTACTGGACTTTATATACAAGTCCATTTGCTTGGAGCATTGTGGTACTAAGTATCGCTGCTGTATTGTATATTTCAGCCGTATTTTTAACATGGTATGCGCATAAAGCAAATGATATCGAAGCAACGAAACTGATGAGAAAATATGCTCTTGTGTGGGCAGCACCGCTAATGATTAGTGCGCTAGGCATTATGTATGAAATGAAATCCATCAATCCAGAGAGCTACAGTCATATGGTAAATTTATGGTGGATGTTTGCGATTTCAGCTGTCTTATTTATTGTCACAGTCGTACTCATTGCCATGCGTAAAAAGTACGGACTTGCAGTTGGGCTCCTGATTGCTCAATTTGCCGTAGCCTTCTTTGCTTATGGAATAGCTCAATATCCATACCTACTGTATCCGTATTTAACCATTTACGATAGCTTTACAAGCACACAAATGGCGATCGCTTTAGTTATCGCATTTATTTTAGGACTGTGTCTTCTTCTTCCTTCACTTTATTTATTGATGAAACTATTCTTATTCAATAAAAAATATGTGACAGGAAAAGAAGACAATCACGCATAGGAGGAAAGCACATATGCAAAGTTTTTTAATTTTTTATGCACCTTTTATTGTCGTCATTCTGGGGATCTTGTGTGCATTTTGGTGGGCACCAAGGGATTATCATATTACAAAAGAGCAGGAAAAGAGTCGCGAATAGCGACTCTTTTTTCAAGTTAATTAGCAGAGACACGCAACAGCCAAGTCTTGTTCTTTTTTCATTCGCCAACACATGCTACAATAAGGAGATTGAAATGGAGGATGTACGAATGTCAGCACCCGTGAAAAAAAACGAACGACTTTCAGTTTATATAGAAGATCTAACGCATGATGGCAATGGTGTCGCAAAGGTTGAAGGTTATCCACTATTCATACAAGGCGCACTGCCAAACGAAACAGCCGAAATCCATGTATTAAAAACATTAAAAAACTATGGCTTTGCAAAGGTAATAGATATTATCAAGCCATCTCCAGACCGTGTTGAAGCTCCATGTGATTACTTCAAGCAGTGTGGCGGCTGCCAATTACAGCATTTATCCTATGAGGGGCAGCTAAAATGGAAAGAAAATATGGTGCGCAATGTAATGCAGCGGATTGGTAAAATTAATGCACCTGTTCACCCAGTAAAAGGTATGAAAGAACCTTGGCACTACCGTAATAAAGCGCAAATTCCTTTCTCTGAAAATGAAGCAGGACAAGCGATTGCAGGCTTTTATAAAACAAAAACGCATAGCATTGTGGATATGGATCGCTGTTTAATTCAAACAGGAGAAGCAGATGCAATTCTTGCAGGCTTGAAAAAGGAATTAGCAACGTTAGGTATTCGCTCTTACAATGAGCATACACATGAAGGCATGTTGCGTCATGTCGTTATTCGTAAAGCACGAGCAACAGGCGAAGTCATGGTTGTCCTTGTAACGAAAAGGAAAAAGTTCCCACAAAAAGAGGCAGCTATTGCAGTAATCCAAAAGCTAGTGCCAAACGTTACATCGATTATGCAAAATGTGAATAGTGAGAAAACCAATGTGATTTTTGGTGATGACACAATCAACCTTTGGGGTAAAGACGTTATTATTGATACTATTGGTGACGTACGTTTTGAAATCTCTGCTCGTTCCTTCTATCAAGTCAACCCGGAGCAAACCGAGGTCCTCTACAAGCAAGCACTAGATTATGCTGACTTGCAGGGAGATGAACGTGTCATTGATGCGTATTGTGGAATTGGTACGATTTCTTTATTCCTTGCTCAAAAAGCAAAGACCGTCATGGGCGTGGAAATTGTCCCACAAGCGATTGAAGATGCCAAACGCAACGCACTGCTTAATGGCTTTACAAATACTTATTTTGAAGCAGGCCCAGCAGAGGAAGTTATCCCAAGATGGTATAAAGAAGGCAAGGAAGCAGACGTACTAGTAGTTGATCCACCGCGCAAAGGCTGCGATGAAGCATTGCTAACTACTATTCTAGAGCAACGACCAAAACGAGTGGTCTACGTATCCTGTAATCCAGCCACACTAGCACGCGATCTTCGCATTTTAGAGGATGGCGGCTATCACACACAGGAAATCCAGCCAGTGGATATGTTCCCGCATTCGACGCATTGTGAAGCAGTAGCATGGTTGAAGTTAAACGACTAACACATTACTAAACTCACCTACACAATAAAAAATTATCGTTTTAGGACGGATTTCAGTTAAAATAATCTTTTTTATTTGTTTATCAATAAAAACTCGGATTCGATCAAATACGAATCCGAGTTTTTTTCATTAATTTCAATATGCTACATATCATCTATGCGTATCTAGGGTTTTAATTGTTTTTTTCTCCAATATGACTTAAAAGAGACTCTGTCAATTCTCGTCTTATTTGCGTGATATGGTTTTCCATGAGTTGCTTAGCTTGGTTCGCATCTCCAGAAGCGATGGCTAAGTAAATTCTTTTATGTTCATCGATGGTCTCTTGCGTTCGTTCCGAATCTTCCAAGCGTTGTCTACGGGTAGCTCGGATTGTATCTTGCATATGCTCACTAAGGGTTTGAAATAATTGTAAAAATATTGAGTTATGTGAAGCAAGTACAATATTAAGATGGAAACTTAGGTCTGCTTGAATTCCTAATTCTACATCATTTTTACCTTGATCCATCATGTCTAATGCTTTGCTAATTCGTTCTAAGTCTACAGAAGTAGCTCGTCGTGAAGCTAAAAAGGCACACTCTACTTCAAGTGCTTGGCGAAGTTCCAACATTTCATAAATTAATTTTTTTTCAGTATTTATTATTGTAGAGGAAAGCTCTTCGCTTAAAGTATGGGATTCAGCAGTTTTAATAAAGCTACCACTGCCTTGTTTAATTTCAATAAATCCTTTTATTTCAAGTTTTCGAAGTGCCTCTCTCACCGATGTTCGACTGACATTAAAACGACTTGCTAATTCTCTTTCTGTCGGGAGTTTATCCCCAGGCTGTAATTCACCATTTAAAAAATATTCCTTTATTTGATCAACGATAACTTGATATGCTTTTTTCTTTGGTTGAGGCATTACCTATCTCACCACCTTAAATACATAGTACTATAAACGCTTTAATCATACAGAAATACAGCATGTTTATCAATTTAAGAAAAAAATTAATAGTTGATATTTTCTGAATATTTAGTACAATGTAAAAAGGTTGGACCAATTAAAAGAATATAGAAAATTGGTATGACATATAAATTTATCAATTAAACACTCAAAATACTATGAGAGTAAAAGGGGAAGGAAAAAATGATTACTACAAATGAAGAATTAGTGATGGCTCTACGAAGTGTTCTTCCAGAAATTGAAGTGACAATCAATCAAACGATTTTAGAACAGCATAGCAGTGATGAATCCTATCATAGCGCCAGTCTTCCTGATATTGTGGTGTTTCCGACAAAGACAGAAGAAGTGAGTAAAATAATTAACATAGCAAATCAATACAAAGTACCGATAGTGCCATTTGGAAGAGGAACAAGCTTAGAAGGACATGTCATCCCTTATAATCATGGGATAACGATTGATTTTTCACTTATGAACAGAATAGTAGAAGTTAGAGAGAAGGACTTTCTTGTGAAAGTTCAACCAGGGGTAACGCGTTCTCAGTTAAATAAAGAATTGAAGAAATATGGATTATTTTTCACTGTAGACCCAGGAGCAGATGCAACAATTGGAGGAATGGCGGCAACAAATGCTAGTGGGACAACATCTGTTAAATATGGAACTATGCGCGATCAAGTTCGAGATTTAGAAGTTGTTCTCTCAGATGGAACAGTGATTCATACAGGAAATTTAGCAGAAAAATCTTCATCAGGCTATCATTTAAATGGGCTTTTCGTTGGGTCTGAGGGAACACTTGGTTGTTTTACTGAATTGACGTTAAGAGTCTATGGTATTCCTGAATGTGTAATGGCTGCTAGAGCGTCCTTCAAAACAGTGAATGATGCTGTGGAAGGAGTGGTGAGTATTCTACAAGCGGCAATTCCCATTGCAAGAGTCGAACTTGTAGATGAACCCTCAATGAAGCAAGTGAACTTGTATAGTCAAACAGCTTATGAGGAACAACCAACCTTATTTTTAGAGTTTGAGGGGAATGAGGCTGGCTTAAGGCAAGATGTAGAATTTATGAAAGAGATTGTAGAGGCTCATAATTGTGAAAATATTGAATTTGAGATGGATAATGCAGCCCGAAATCAGCTATGGGAAGCTCGCCATAATTTAGCTTACGCCTATGTCCATGGACACCCAGGAAAAAAACTAATGGTAACAGATGTTTGCTTACCGATATCCGAATTAGCAGGTGCTATAGAACATGCAAGAGAAGCACTTGATATGTTAGCGCTTACAGGTGGGGTTGTTGGACATGTTGGTGATGGCAATTTCCATGTATTATTAATGATTGATATGAATGATCCAAAAGAAATAAAGAAAGCTGATGAATTGAATGAATTGATTGTGATGTATGCACTTGAACGAGGAGGAACTTGTACAGGAGAACATGGTGTGGGCATTGGTAAGCAGAAATATCAAGAGAAAGAACACGGTAAAGCACTTCTAGTGATGGAAAAGATTAAACAAGCACTTGACCCTCACACACTTTTCAATCCGAATAAAATATTGAAAATAAAAATATAGGAAGTGGAATTATGAAAATTTTAGAAGCGATTAGTACGATAGCTGGAAAATATTTCGCCATCTGGGTTATTTGTATTGCTGTTATTGCTTTTATAGCTTCGGAGCCCTTTTTAATATTTGGAGGGTATATCACGATTTTGCTAGGCATTGTTATGTTTGGCATGGGTCTAACGTTAAAAGCAGTTGATTTTAAATTGGTTATAACGAATCCAGTACCAGTCATTATTGGTGTATGTGCTCAATATGTTATCATGCCACTTGCCGCTTTTTTAATTGCTTATATAATGAACTTGCCAGCAGAATTAGCTGCAGGGCTAGTCCTTCTTGGATCTGTACCTGGTGGAACTGCTTCAAACGTCATGGTGTATTTAGCTAAAGGAAATGTACCTTTGTCCATCACAATGACATCCTTTTCGACATTATTAGCTCCAATTGCCACACCACTCATCCTATTATTACTTGCAGGTAAATGGATGCCAGTTGATCCAATAGCAATGTTTACTTCAATTATTCAAGTAATTATTTTCCCTATTATCCTAGGGATTGTTATAAGAAGAGTTGTTCCTCAAATCGTAGAAAAAAGTATTAATGTGATTCCTCTTATTTCAGTAGTTGCTATTATGATTATTGTATCCGCTGTTGTTGCTGGTAATGTTGATACCATCGCTTCGGCAGGCTCCATTATTTTTGCAGCTGTAGTGCTTCATAATGCATTCGGATTGTTATTTGGTTATATAACAGCTCGTCTATTAGGCCTCGATGAAAGTAATCGAAGAGCTATTTCAATAGAAGTTGGAATGCAGAACTCTGGTCTAGGTGTAGCGTTAGCCACTGCCCACTTCGGTCCCTTAGCGGCCTTACCTAGTGTACTTGGGGCTGTTTGGCATAATATTTCTGGTCCAATTCTCGCTACCTATTGGTCGAAAAAACCAGAGATACTAAAGGTACAACATACTAAACAGATACAAGAAGATAACGGCAGAACTCAAATGTAGGAGAGTAAATATTCGATGTCTACGGCTTGTATTGCAGTCATATTATCTATTTTGTGTAAATCCACCTCACAAATGGATCCATTCGAAAAAATATAGAAATGAAAATTAGGTATAATAAAAGTAGATGAGATAGAAACAAGCTATCCATCTGCTTTTTTATTTTTTAAAATATCATTTAGGACGGATTTTCGTTAAAATAAACATTGTTGATTTTTACATTAATTCTTGATAAAGAATACTTCTACCTCTATTAGGTAAAGAGGCAAATGTATCAATATGTCCATAGTGAGAGGAATTGGAAATAACATGAACGATAATTTTTGGCGTGATTTACCACGCCCATTTTTTGTATTGGCACCGATGGAAGATGTGACAGATGTTGTATTTCGTCACGTTGTAAGTGAAGCAGGTCGACCAGATGTGTTTTTTACTGAGTTTACAAATTCGGATAGCTACTGTCATCCAGAGGGAAAGAATAGTGTGCGTGGCCGTTTGCTCTTTACAGAAGATGAGCAGCCAATGGTGGCACATATTTGGGGAGATAATCCCGAGTATTTCCGTGAAATGAGTATTGGCATGGCAGAGCTAGGATTTAAAGGTATTGATATTAACATGGGCTGCCCTGTACCAAATGTAGCATCAAGAGGGAAGGGAAGTGGTCTAATTCTCCGACCAGATGTGGCGGCAGAATTGATTCAAGCAGCAAAAGCGGGCGGACTGCCTGTTAGCGTGAAAACTCGACTTGGCTACAAGGATGTAAATGAGTGGGAAGAGTGGCTAACGCATATTTTAAAGCAGGATATAGCGAACCTTTCGATTCATCTACGAACAAGAAAGGAAATGAGCCTAGTAAATGCGCATTGGGAGCTCATTCCAGAAATCAAAAAGTTACGTGATCGTATTGCACCTAATACGCTACTGACGATCAATGGAGATATTCCTGACCGTCAAACGGGACTGCAGCTAGCTGAACAATACGGTATTGATGGCGTAATGATTGGACGAGGTATTTTTAAAAACCCTTTTGCTTTTGAAAAAGAGCCAAAAGAACATAGCAGTAAAGAGTACCTTAATCTTTTAAGACTGCAGCTCGATCTTCAAGATCAATATGCGGAAGAACTGCCACGTTCCATCACAGGACTTCATCGCTTCTTTAAAATTTATGTCAAAGGATTCAGAGGAGCTGGTGAATTAAGAAGTCAATTGATGAACACAAAATCAACGGATGAAGTGCGTGTATTGCTAGACAACTTTGAATCAAACAATATTGAATGACAATGAAATAATGGAACTACTAATAAAGTCAAGTAAATAACAGTAGAAGTAGGAGCAAAGATTTGAGGATGAGATTTCCTTTTCTTTGCTCCTTTCAATTATCGCTATTGAGGTTTTGGCTTCTAATGCTAGGGGGGAGGACGCTTGTTTTTATGCTCTTCTGTTTAAATGTAGTTTTTATCTCGTAATATGAACCCTCACAATTGATTTATCCTTATTTTTACAAATTTCTTTAAGTGGTATTAATATATATTGAAACTAAATGGTTAAAATAGTCGTATAAGGTATTATAGATTAGAGGAGGTCGGAAAAATGGATTATACTAAAGTCTATAATGAGGAACTGATTGCCTTAGTAAAAGAGAAAATAAAGTCCGTCGGTGAAATTAAAGCGGTAAAGTTTGTGAGAGAACAAACAGATATGTCCTTAATACAGGCAAAAAAATTTGTCGATTTTTGTAAAGAATAGACATAAAAATTACTGTGGTGCTAATTTTTTATGAAATTATCTTCAATAGTCATTGAACTACTAAATAAGAAATATTTGAGAAAACGCTATTATTAATAAAAATTAGTTATTCAACAATCGGGCGCTTTTCCGTAATAAGGAAAAAGCGTCATTCTTTATGAATAGGGCCATATTGTTGAAGAACTCTTTCATGAAAAAAATGAAAATTTCCTCGAGCAGATCATTGACAGTTTTTATACTGACTTGGTTGAAAGGCTTTGTGGAATACAGAGTCGATGAAATACGAGGAGGACTTGTAAAATGAAAAACAAACCCGGGATTGGTTTCCCGGGTTTGTTTTTACTTATTGGCAACTATGACCAATTTACCTGTATCCAGTTCCTTTTCGAATTGAGCAGCTTCCAATTCACTTAATCCGACAGAAGCTAATTCATTGCGGAGTTCATCACCACGGGAATTCACCAGGTTCTTTAACGAAGTCAGGAACCCTTGCTCGCTAATACCAGCTTCTTCTGTCCCGAGTGCTTCGTTAATATCATCTTCACGTTCTTCATAGTGAGCAAAGATGTAAATGTTATCTCGAAGATATCCTTGCGCTTCTAATTTCTCCACTTCTTGTTTCGCCTGTACTACGTTTTCTACTGTCAATTTGACTGTCATTATTGATCCCTCCTATATATGTTCACATTCAATCTATTCCACTAAATTGAATGAATAAAACATCTTTTTAGTTTTTAATTATGTTAGAGTGGCATGAACAACTAATGGAATACTAGTGAACCACTCGAAAACAATGGAAGTTGTTATTCTAAATCTTTATTCCAAAGCTACGTCTAATTCTTTATAGAGTTGGGCTTTTTTGTTTGCATCAATAGAGGATTTAGAGAAACATCAGAGAATTGTATAGTGAGTACCATTATATGTAATGACGAGCTTATAGGAGTTGTATGAAGATGATTGTGACAACTAGACCGTTAAAAATTAAATATAATAAATCAGTAAATACTTTTCAGGAGTTTATGCAAAATCATCACAACAATCATTCCCAAACGAAGGAAGTAGTTTTTCTACGCTATATCGGTATACCTGATTCGGTAGATTTTTATAAAGATGAGGTTCTAAAAATGGAGGAGTATTTCTCCAAGCAAAGCTTATTTTATTTACGACTGCATAAGCTTGAGGTCATTCGTAATAAGGAAGATGTAGATAGATTGTCAGAAAGTTGGAGAATGTGGCAGACTGTTGCTGAAAACCCGCAATTACTGGATAAGCTATCTTTGTGCAGTACATTAGCGAGTGATCAACTTGAATGGACAAAAAAGCTAAGCTTTAAACAGATGATTCAACTATTTAAAGAAAATCAGCCTTATCCTAATGAAACGTTGTTAAAAAATTTTGCAGTTAAATTTTTGTATTGGATGGATTATTATTTACCACAAATTTTTTCTGAGGAAAATCCAATGTCCCCAAAAATTGTTTTTATAGGTGACATTACGCAGCATGAATTACTATTTCTATATTTCTTATCGTCACTGGGGTGCGATATTTGTTACATGAATCCTAAAGGAGATATTGCTAATTTGTACACTATAATAGAAGCTTCATCTACCTTACATATGTGTCGTCATTTCTATGAAAAGGAAATAACATTGCCTATTCAAAGTACTGCAAGACAATTGAACATTCCTGTTCAAAAAACGAATGTAACAGAAGAGTGGAGCTATGAGCAATTAGCCTCCTTAGCCACATCTGTTGTGATGATTAAGACCTTCGGGGAGGATGATAAGGTTTTATGCTATGGCTCTGGTGTTATTCTCCACCAAGATGGATATATTTTAACAAACTTGCATGTTGTGGGTGGTGGAAAATATTATTCTGTGCTCTATGAAAATGATACTAACGAGTATATAACCCATCAATTTGTGAAATATCATGATATGCATGATTTGGCTATTTTGAAGGTAGATAGAATAAGCCACCCTTTACCTGTTAAAATGGATGGACAATTAGTTCGAGGGCAAAAAATTGTGGCGATTGGCAGTCCTTTAGGATTGTTTAACTCGGTTTCTGATGGGATTGTTTCTGGTTTTCGTGATATACGGCAAATGTCTATGATTCAATTTACAGCCGCTATATCAAATGGCAGTTCGGGTGGTGCCTTATTGGATATGCATGGTCGATTGGTTGGTCTGATTACTGCAGGCTTCGATGATGGTCAAAACCTTAATTTGGCTGTACCTGCCAATCTAATTTATCAGTTTGCTCAAAACTTTATAGAATTACCGAGTTGAATTTCCACTATTCGACCATTGCTTTTTCTTTCTTAATCTTATAGAATGTAGAACGGTATAAATGAACGATATATAAATCCTTTAATACGGTCCAGAGAGGCTGAAAAGGGCTATGTGATATTTTTAAGCTAATATCTTTGCTTTGTCATGCCCTTTTGTCCTCTGTGACGGAAGGGCTTTTATTATTGTTTCATACTCCTCTTTTAAAGGAAGTCCTGTGAGGCTTCAAAAGAGAATGGACAAGATAGCTATAATCCATTCACTAAAAGAGATCGACAACTAGAAAATTGGAGGCTAACAAGAATGGATTATCGTAAAAAAACCGTGGTCGCTTCAGTGGCAGGGCTAACGTTAGAAGGAATGGATATTATGTTCATTTCCTTTGCTATGACAATGATTATTGCAGAATTTAATATTGATCTTGCAACAGGTGGATTGATTTCATCCATCACGAATATTGGGATGCTACTGGGTGGTATTGTTTTCGGTGTGTTAGCAGATAAATATGGTCGAGTAAAAGTATTTACGTATACGATTATTTTGTTTGCCATCGGAACGGCCTTAACAGGAGTAGCAACAAGTATTGAACAAGTTTATGTTTATAGATTTATCGCTGGTTTAGGTGCTGGCGGAGAATATGGTATTGGGATGGCGCTTGTGGCGGAGGCTTGGCCAAAGAATAAACAAGGCAGAGCATCCTCTTATGTCAGTGTAGGTGCACAATATGGGGTAATTTTAGCTGCTTTATTAAGTGCTATTATTTTACCAACTTTAGGGTGGCGTGCATTATTCTTTGTAGGATTACTACCAGTTATTTTCGCCTTTATCGTACGTAAAAATATTGATGAATCACCAGAATGGTTAGCTGCGCAGAAACAACAAAATAATAAGAAAGAGAACGGGAAATTAGCACAATTATTTGCTTCACCTCGTATCACCATGACAACACTTTCCCTAATTCTAATGGCTACTGTTCAAATTGCAGGCTATAATGGTCTGATGATTTGGCTACCTTCGATGTTACAGAAATCGCAAGGTTTATCGGTTTCAAGTTCAGCATTGTGGACAATTAGTACCGCAGTTGGCATGATCATTGGAATGCTGACATTTGGTAGATTTATGGATCGTTTTGGAGCAAAGCGAACGTTCGGTATCTTCTTAGTAGCCTCTGCAGGTGCTGTATTCCTTTACTCGTTTGCAACAGGTGCAGTAGCGATATTAGTAGGCGGTGCGGTTGTAGGATTCTTTTCTAATGGAATGTTTGCAGGGTATGGTGCATTAATTAGTAGCTTTTATCCAGTACAAATTCGCAGTACAGCAACAAACACCATTTTTAATTTTGGACGAGCTATAGGTGGATTCTCACCAATCTTTGTCGGCTTTATTTTACAAAGCTACGATATGACTGTCGTTATGATTTACTTAGCAGCGCTGTATTGTATTTCCTTTATCGTCATGCTAACGCTTAAGAGCTCAGGTAAGGGATTGCAAACAGCATAATTTTATCGAGCACGAAAGAACGAATTCCACTTCTGCAAATGGGATTCGTTCTTTTCTTATTAGTATTTAATTATAATAAACCTTTTGAACGTTTTTCAGCGATTTCAACAAGGCGCTTTGTAATCTCTCCTCCAACGGAACCATTTGCGCGAGAAGATGCTTCTGGCCCAAGCTGAACGCCAAACTCTTGTGCAATTTCATATTTCATTTGATTGACTGCCTCATGTACACCAGGTACTAGAAGTTTATTTGAACTGCGGTTATTGTTAGCCATTGTTCTCACCTCCTTGACCTTAGAATGGTTGCGATTAAATTTTTCATACATTTAAAAAGTAGGAAATGCACACGCTATTTGCTAACAACAACAACTTGTGGAAAGCTAGCAATAATCAGCAAACTCTCTGTTATAATTAAGCCTGGCTCTTTACTATATAAGGTTAATTAAAGGAGGAACATATAATGACGAATAATGATATCTTAATTCGTTTACGCTATGCGTTCGATATAAAAAATGTAGATATGGTAGAAATTTTCAAACTTGGTGGCATGGATTATACAAAGGAAGAAGTATTAAATATGCTAATTAAGATTAATGATGAGGAAGAAGCGCCAGAAGAATACATCAAATGTAATAATAAAATGTTAGAGGCATTTTTAAATGGATTAATTACTTTTAAACGCGGGCCTCAGAAACCAAGGGAAGGACAGGCTGTTGGACCGTTACCTGTGTCAGGTAAAGAAAGCCCAAATAATATGCTACTAAAGAAAGTAAAAATTGCTTTAGCTTTAACAACTGAGGAGATGCTTGAAATTTTATATGACGGAGGCATTAAAGTAACAAAAGGTGAATTAGGTGCTATTTTAAGAAATCCAAGTCATCGTAATTATAAAGAGTGTGGCGATTCATTCGTACGAAATTTTTTAAGGGGCTTAACATATAAATATAGAGCATAATGCACAATCATAAAGTGCCATTTTTTTCTTTGAAACTCGTTGACAATTTGTGACGAAATTGTGTACAATAAATTTATCACAAAATGTTCACAAAAAAGATGAAAATTGTTCACAGACAAAGGGGTGCTTGTATGATTTATATTGACATCTTATTAGTAGCTATTGCATGTATTACAATGCCTTTTATTGTTGCAGTTATGTTAGATATTTTTTATGCGGAACGGAAAAAAGTGCGCTTTTCATTACGTCGTACTTCCGTATGGTATATCGCTATGTTTGCATTATCCTTTATACCATCCGTATTACTTGTCACACAAAACGTATAATTTATTCAAACACTTAGGGGTAAGTGAAATGAAAGTTGACAGCTACAACGCTAATTGAGGTTGTAGCTGTTTTTAGTTTGTTCAATAGATGAATAAAATTTCTATAATTAATAATGAAGGAACAGCTAGTATAAAATATGTATGTTTTAACTAGAGAGCATTGACTACTTTTACCTACTGTGTTAATTTTGGTAGGGAAATATAGGTAAATTTACTGAAAAGTAGAGACGCAAAGCTACAGGTCTAAGGCAATAAATGCTATGACGGCTGG
This sequence comes from Lysinibacillus sp. BSL11, assembly GCF_052928325.1. Classification (NCBI taxonomy): domain Bacteria; kingdom Bacillati; phylum Bacillota; class Bacilli; order Caryophanales; family Bacillaceae; genus Lysinibacillus; species Lysinibacillus sp. BSL11. The sequence continues at coordinate 45,196 of NZ_JAVGCX010000016.1, forward strand.
GTTGCAAAAGAGTGCTAGTTGTATCATTCTCATTCTAGTTTTTGTTCTTTTATGCCTATTTCTTTTGAAATAGGCATTTTTTTGCAAGTAAAGTTCAAAGGAGGAAAAGGGGAAATGACGTTGTTAAAAAACACATCATTAAAAAATAAGCTTTTACTAACAGTCTCTATCGTTGTATTACTGCTTATCGCTATTATTACGACGCAAAGTATTAGTGAATTGAATAATCGGATGAATGTGGATTTGGAGCAAGAATTAAAAAGTGTTGGTTTATTAACAGCTATGAACTTAGACAGTGATGAAGTAAAAGATTTGCTGTCCGAAAAAGGGGAAACAAACGCAAAGTTTACTAAGATCCAAAAGCAACTTGATATGATTCAGGACCAGCAAGGTATTATGAGCTGGAGTTATATTTGGGATGTCAAGGATGAGGGTGGCGTCAATCCAATTGGCTATACCTCTAATCTAAATGAAGTATATGAAGCTGGTGAAATTTTTACTGATTTAGCGGATGAACATGTAGAAACAGCAAAATTAGCTATTGAAAATAATAGTACAGAGGTAACTGCTATTTTCGAGGATCCTTTTGGTTCTTGGAGAACGGTTTTTAGTCCTATTAAAGATGATAATGGCCAACTGATTGCCCTATTAGGGATTGATTACTCTGCTGATTATATCAATACGATTATTAAAACAAGTGTGATTAAGCAAATTGTCATTGCCATTATCGGCATTTTAATTTTATTAGTTTTAGTTTACATAATTATAGATCGACTATTAAAGCCACTGAAAAAAGTAGTGAACGTTGCCAATCAAGTGGCAAATGGTGAATTAATAGAGGTTGATTTAGAGACATCGAAGGATGAAATTGGTAAATTATCTGAATCCATTCGTACAATGGTGGCTAATTTGCAACATATTATTTTAAACATACGCAATACATCCAATCACGTTTCTTCAGCAGCCAATCAATTAACGGTGCATGCTGGTGAAACTTATAACAGCTCAACAAATATTGCACTAGACATGAATCAAATTACTCAAAATGCTGAGGCCTCGATGACCATGACAGAGGAAACAGCCGCTGCTATGGAAGAAACTGCAACAGGTATTCAGCAAATTGCTGATTCTGCAAATGTAGCTGCGGAATCCTCTATTTCAGCATCACAGGCTTCTGAACGAGGCAATGAAGTTGTCCAACAAGTTATTGCTCAAATGGAGTTAATTAATGATTCTGTTGAACAAATAGGGACAACCATTAATGGACTACATGTTAATACGAAAAAAATAAGTGAAATTGTTAGCTTAATTACTGCTATTGCCGATCAAACAAATCTATTAGCATTAAATGCTGCCATCGAAGCGGCACGAGCAGGTGAACATGGTAAAGGCTTTGCCGTTGTTGCGGATGAGGTGAGACGCTTAGCTGAACAATCCTCTCAATCAGCAACAGAAATTTACAATTTAATTAGTTCTATTCAATCTGATTCAAACGCTTCTATCACGGTTATGGAAAAAGGCAAAGAGGATGTTAAGGTAGGGATGGCATTTACTAATGAAGTAGGCGAAATCTTTAAAGAAATTCTTACTTCATCAGAAGAAGTAGCTAGCCAAATACGTGAAATTTCCGCTGCTTCACAACAAATTTCTGCATCCTCAGAAGAAGTGGCGGCATCTGTAAATAATATTAAACAATCTGCAGAGCAGTCAGCAGAGTTTTCTTCAAATGTCTCGAAATCTACACAAGAGCAATTATCTACCATGCAGGAAGTAAAGGATGCCTCTTCATCACTGGGCAAAACAGCAGAAGAGCTGCAAGGTCTAGTGGCAAAATTCAAATTGGAGAATGATCATAATGGACATTAATTTTACAGGAAAAAATGTTTTAATTACAGGCTCTAGTAAAGGAATCGGTAAAGCAATTGCTTTAGGCTTTGCGCAACATGGAGCCAATATTTTAATTAATTATATTGGGGATGAGCAAGAGGCAGAAGCTGTACGTGCAGAAGCAGAAAAGTTGGGTGTGAAAGCTTTAATATTCCACGCAGATGTTTCTAACTCTCAAGAAGTACAAGCGATGCATCAATTTATGGACGAGCATCTCGGGAATCTTGATATTCTTGTAAATAACGCTGGATTTGCACAGGGTTCCAGCATTACAGATTTAACGGATGAGCAGTGGGATCGTATGATTAAAGTTCATTTATATGGCTGTTTCTATAATTGCCGTGAAGCAGCTAAAAGAATGAAGGAACGTAATACAGGAAAAATCATCAATATTTCATCTGATATTGGTAGCTTGGGTTGTGAAGAATTCACGCATTATTCAGCTGCAAAGGGTGCTATTAATGCTTTTACAAAGGCTTTAGCAAGAGAATTAGCACCTTCTATACTTGTCAATGCAGTTGCTCCTAGTGGAACATTTACGGACATTCTACAAGAGTTTGGCGATAACTATGTGGAGGAAGAATCCGCAAAATATCCATTAAAACGTTTAGCGCAACCAGAAGAAATTGCGAAAAGTGTATTATTTTTAGCCTCTAATCATGCTGACTTCTATACAGGTCAAATTTTAACGCCAAATGGTGGGGTCGTAATGAACGGTTAATGGAAAACGAAGGAGTAAATAATGTTAAATATTATTATCTTTTGCTTATACTTATTATTTATCTATTATATTGGCTATAAAGGCTATAAGCGTGTCAACACAGCCGAGGATTTAATTGTTGCTGGCTGGAGCATGCCTTTATCCGTTGTCACGGGTAGTTTAGTTGCTGCATTATTAGCAGCTCCCTTCTTTTTTGCAGCGGTAGGCTCTGGCTATACAAGTGGTGGCTTTGAAGGTTCGGCAACAATGGGTGGTTTAGGGACTTGTATGATTCTTGGAGCACTCATTTGGACCAAGCCATTACGACGTTTAAAGGGCTGGACATTAGCAGATTACTACGGTTTACGCTATGGCAGTAAAAAGCTAGGAGCCTATACAGGGGTTGTTATGGCAATTGCTTTTGGTGTTTTTAATGCAGCGGCGTTAACAGTTGGTGGAACTTATATTATTCAGCAATTGTTGCAAATTGATTTTATACCTGCGGCGCTTCTATTTGTATCACTAACGGCTATTTATTCAGTTATTGGTGGTTTATGGGCAGTTGCCTATACTGAAATCGTACAAGGTGCGCTTGCAGTGGCAGGTATTTTGGGTATTACCATTTTTATTTTGTTTTACTATCCAGACGTTACATTTAATCCTGAGTGGTGGAATATCAGTACATTATTTGAGAAGGCAGGAGCAGAATTCTGGACTTTGTATCTTGTACTAGCACTTGGAGATATCCCTGCAGTTGACCTTGGGCAGCGGGTAGCTGCTGCGAAAAGTCCGCGAGTGGCACAACGAAGTATGATTATTGCTGGTATTATTGTCATTGCAATTAGCTGGATTCCAGGGATGCTAGGGGAAGCCTTTAAGTCTATTTATCCTGAGAGCACAAACCCGGAAACATTGATGCTTACCTTTGCACAAGGTTATTTTCCGCCTTTATTAGCAGCTATTTTCTTAACAGCCATGGCAGCCATGGGGATGTCTACAGTAGCTGCATGTTATGTAGCGACTTCAGGAATTGTGACAAAGAATATTTATTTAGATTTTATTAATCGTAATCCTGATCCTAAGAAGCTATTAAGATTTTCACGATCTATTATTCTAGCCAGTGCTTTATTAGGTTTAGTGCTAGCTGTAAGCTTCCAAAAAGTAATTGATTTAGCTTATTTAGCTTGGGATATTATATTCGTAACAATATTCTGGCCAATCGTTTTAGGACCATTTTGGAAACGTGTCAGTACACCAGCAGTTTGGGCAAGTATTTCCGTTGGCTTAGTTTATTACATTGTGACATCACTAACATTCGTACCTAGTCTGACAATCCAATCAGAAGGCTTCATAGGTCTATTAAATGAATTATGGCAGGCTCCTGTATTTTCGGGTGTTGTTATAACTGGTATCACAATTGTCGTGGTGAGTTTACTCGTTCCGCCATCTGAGCATGTTCTTGAGATGCACAAAATAGAAAAAGATAAAACATTAGACGACGTAAGTAGTAAAGAAGAGCTAATTGGTCGTTAAAAGCAAAAGCACGGATTCATTGTAAAGTTCAATGAATTCGTGTTTTTTATTAGAATGAAAAGATAGAATCAAGAATACTATTGCTAGTACATCATCTGAATTTTTCTAGTGATTATCTTGATAAAGGCGGGAATTGAATGAAAAATATTTTCTTCATTTTATTAGGGATTGTCTATCTTTATCTAGCAAATGCCATTGAATTAGTCATTATTAAGCAACTATTTTTTTTAATTGGGCTGGCTTTAGTCGGTCTAGGGTGTATCCGTTATTTAAAAGAGCGTTATATTGCCATACAAACTTTGACAGCCATGACGGAAGCTAGTGAGGAGGAGATAATGGCTATTCCTCATACACATTGTACAGTTTCCAATGATGCTTTAAATGCTTTATTGTTAAATGAACAGACAAACACGCTTATTTTCGCACGAAGAGAAGCTTTAGACGAAGAACTAAAAATAATAGAGGTTCCATTTAACAGAATATATGAGGTTGCCATCATGGAAGATGAAGTATTTACGGTTAGAACAAAGAATCATCTAATGAGTGGTTCCTTACTTGCTGAAGCAGAGGAAGTAGAAGAAGAGGAGGTAGAAGAAGATACAATCTCACAGCTATCGTTAAAGCTAGTAGTAGATCATTTATCAGAACCTATTCAAGAATATATGTTCATGGATAATAGTGAAGATCCAATATCAAAAGAGGAAGATGACTATAAAGAAGCCATGGAGCTTTGTGAGAAATGGTTTCAAAAGATAAGTGTTATTATTAAACGTCATGAATTGGAACGCGTGCCCATAAGTCATTGGCAATAAGAGAGAAGGCTATCTCAAAATAGAAAAATTTGAGATAGCCTTTGTTGTTTAGATGATTAAATTTTAAATTGCTGTAGCTGCGTATTTAACTCCTCGGCCATTCCAGCAAGCTGATTTGCACTTCTAGCGATTTCATCCATTGTAGCGGCGGTTTCCTCAACAGTTGCTGTTGTTTGCTCAACGCCAGCAGCGGATTCCTGTGAAATGGAGGCCATATCATCAATAGAAGCATGAATGGTTTCCGAATTTTGAGCAAGCTGATTTAAATTCGTTGAAATGGTTGAAATATTATCAATCATATCTCCAACAGCATCAGAAATTTTTTCAAATGTTTCATTTGTTTCATCGAGCTGTGTTGTTCCTCTTTTTACTTCCTCATAGCCAGTCTGAAGGGCAGATGTTACATTGTCAGTCTCACCTTGAATACGATGGACAATTGTTGCAATATCCGTGACAGAGAACTGTACTTGCTCAGCAAGCTTTCGGACTTCATCTGCCACAACAGCAAAGCCCTTGCCATGCTCACCAGCTCGAGCTGCTTCGATTGCTGCATTTAATGCAAGTAAATTTGTTTGGTTTGAAATATCATCGATAACTGACACAAGTTTGGATATTTCAGCAGACTGTTCATTTAAATTTTCCACCTTTTTCACAGAGTCTAATACAATTTCATTTATTGTAGCCATTTGTTTGGTAGATTGAACCATTAAACTTTTCCCTGAAACCGTTAATGTTTGAACATGACTAGAATGTTTGCTTAATTCAATGCCCTCTTGTGTAGTTTCATGAATGCTACGCTTAAATGCTGTCATTGTTTCTGCCAAATCACCTGTGGTAGATGCTTGTGTTTCTGTACCCGATGCAAGCTCTTGCATCGTTACAGTAATTTGCTCAGTACCTGCTTGTACCTCATTCGATGATTGAGCAAGTTCTTCACTACTAGCTGCTACTGTTTCAGAAACCGTGTAGATAGAATGGATCGTTTGTTTTAATTTTTTGTTCATGTCATTGGCAGCTACCATTAACGTTCCAATTTCATCTCGTGTTTTTACAGGTAGAGGCTCTAGTTGCAAATTTCCATCTGCTAATTCTTTCATTCGGTCGGCTACGACTGTAACAGGTTTAGAAATGGTATTGGCTGTGATAATGGCAATTAGAATACCAGCTATAGTTAGAATCAAGCTAAAGGCGATACCAATTGTTCGATTCTCCGAGCTAGTTGATACAACATCGTTACCAACATCTGTAATGGCTTTAGCACGTTCATCTGCCAGTTTTTCGTAACCATATCGCACTTTCGTTACGAGTTCATGTGTATCCATTAAATTTTCTAAAGCTAATTCTTTATTGCCCTTTTGATAGATATCAAATACCTCTGTATTAACAAGGGTACTCCAATCACGGGCGATTGCTACAAGTTGATCGCGTTCATCTGATTTTTCATATTTGTCTAGAATAGCGTTATTTTCCTCAGCCTTTTTGCGATACTCATCAAATGATTCTTTGTATTTTTCGTCACCTGTCAACACATAATTTAACGCTACAGATAGGCGGACACTCATAGAGAGTGCTAAATTTTTACTTGCATTTAAAACAACTAAATCTTCTTTTACTAAATCTTTTGCCTGTTTTTCCATATTTGTATTGGAATTGTAAGTGTAGGTTGTAAAGCTAACTACTAAAACTAACAAAAGAATAAATGCACTTAAAATTCGAGTTTTAAGTGTTTTAAACTTGATAATGCCTTTCATTTTCCCATCCCTTTACTATCTCATTGAGAAATTTTTTCAACACAAGTATTATTTTATAACTAATTATGCGTATTAATAAGCCTTTCGATAGAAATATTTAAAAATAGTTTTTTAGTACAATGATATAATTATTTTCCTTTTATTGATGGTTAAATATATATAGATGTCTAACAACTAATTTATATATTTGTGTATAATTTCCTATGTAGAAAGAAAATACACCTGAAGCAAATTGCTTCAAGTGCCATAAGTAAAGGATTCTCTATTCTTTTTGTTTTTTCGCCGTGCGCTCCCACTGTAGAAGGGAAGGATAAGGGTCAAAAGCCCATTCGGTTCTTCCATTAAATTTATAAATACCATAATGAAGATGTGGAGGGAATTTACCAGATGTACCTTCTTTTCCATAGCCAGAGCTTCCAACATAGCCAAGAACAGTACCAGGTTTTACAATTGTACCTACTTCAATTTCCTTATGATAGCTACCGAGGTGGGCATAATAGTGGTAGGAATTATGATTGTCGCGAATACCAATACGCCAGCCACCAAATTGATTCCATCCTTTTACCTCAACAACTCCAAAAGAGGTAGATAATACAGGTGTTCCATAGCTGGCAAAAATATCAGTTCCCTCATGAATACGGCGTCCACCCCAACCGCGATTGGCGCCCCAAGTGCCCCGGTAACTGTAATCAGAGCGGATATTTAGCGGGAAGGTATGTGCATCAAGTTCAATGGTTTTAAAATGTCTGTACAATGTGGAGATGGTAAATATTTGATTGACTGCTTCTTCGCTTCCGTAATATTCCCATAAAGCTAATTTAAAATCCTCATCAGTCGTTCCAAATTTCCCTAAATAACTAGCCATCGAAAAGATGACATCCTCATCATCCTTTGGACTAGCGATTCCATCATGATTACCGTCAAGGCCCATTCCTCCGAAATAGCTAATTGTCTCAGGAGAAGTGTCTTCCTTTACAGGATTTAATGCACCTGACCAGTATTCATCAGAAAATTGGATAGCCAAATAGCCTTCTCGTTTAGGGATGTCTTTACGAACTGATTGTAGGTTTCTCTCATACTGATCGATAGCAGCTAAAAAATGCCATGGAATGAGTAATTCATCGAATTGTACATAATAGGACATACGCTGCTGTAAAATTTCTTCTTCTGTAAGATCCTCCTTTGCAAAAGAGGCAGAAGGGTACAGCATAATCCCTAAAAATAAAAATGTGAAAAGAAATATAAAATGGCGATGCAATGATGGACCTCCTTTCTAACGTTAGAATAACCGAAATTTTTATCTTCATTCAGTAAGGTTCTATGTATGAAAACAGTTGATATATCCGCAATTTTTTTGCCCCAAAAAATAGAAATAATAAGAAGAAACTTCATCAAAGAAAAAGTAATGGTATCATCATGCCATTAACTTCATACTATGTTATAAATCAAGCCCTGAATGGAGGGAAGGCTATTAACATTTTAGATAAAGTGAAAAACTATCGCGAAGAAGAAAACAGGCTGAAGTGGGAAGGGACATTTGCAGATTATTTAAACATCATTAGGGAAAGACCTGAAGTTGCTCAAACAGCCCATTCACGCGTCTACAATATGATAAAAAGTTCTGGTGTAGAGGAACGCGATGGGCAAAAAATGTACAAATTTTTCGGACAAGAAATTTTTGGGCTTGAAACAGCAATTGAAAGACTGGTGGAGGAATATTTCCATCCAGCAGCACGCAGGTTAGATGTTAGAAAACGTATTTTATTATTAATGGGACCAGTTAGTGGTGGTAAATCAACTATTGTTACTTTACTAAAACGCGGATTAGAGCAATATTCGCGAACAGATGAAGGTGCAGTTTACGCAATTAAGGGATGTCCAATGCATGAAGATCCGCTCCATTTAATTCCACATCATTTGCGTAATGAGTTCTTTGAGGAATATGGGATTAGAATTGAAGGAAGTTTATCGCCTTTAAATACAATGCGTCTTGAAAAGGAATACGATGGACGCATTGAAAATGTAATGATTGAACGTATTACTTTTTCAGAAGATAAACGTGTGGGTATAGGAACATTTACACCATCAGACCCTAAATCACAGGATATTGCAGATTTAACAGGAAGTATTGATTTTTCTACAATTGGTGAATTTGGTTCAGAGTCGGATCCTCGAGCTTACCGCTTTGATGGGGAGCTGAATAAGGCCAATAGAGGAATGATGGAATTCCAGGAGATGCTAAAATTAGATGAAAAATTCTTATGGAATTTATTATCGCTAACACAGGAAGGAAATTTCAAAGCAGGAAGATTTGCTTTAATTAGTGCAGATGAGTTAATCGTTGCTCATACAAATGAAACAGAGTATCGTTCATTTATTTCCAACAAAAAGAATGAGGCATTACATTCTCGAATTATCGTTATGCCAATTCCCTACAACCTCAAAGTTAGTCAGGAAGAGCATATTTATGAAAAGATGATAAAAGAGAGCGATATGTCCCATGTCCATATTGCACCGCATGCTTTAAAGGCCGCAGCAATCTTTTCGGTTCTCACTCGTTTGGAAGTTCCGAAAAAACAAGGTGTGGATCTAATTAAAAAAATGCGCTTGTACGACGGAGAAAATGTGGAGGGATTTAATTCCGTTGACTTAGAGGAGCTGAAGAAAGAGTTCCCGAATGAAGGCATGAACGGTATTGATCCACGCTATATTATTAACCGTATTTCTTCTGCTATTATCCGCAAAGAGATACCATCGATAAATGCATTAGACGTTTTACGAGCATTGAAGGATGGGCTAGATCAGCATGCATCTATTTCTCAAGAGGATCGTGAAAAATACATGAATTACATTGCGGTTGCTCGTAGAGAATATGATGAAATTGCTAAAAATGAAGTACAAAAGGCTTTTGTGTACTCCTATGAGGAATCGGCAAAAACATTGATGAATAACTACCTTGATAATGTAGAGGCATTCTGTAATAAAAATAAAATTTATGATCCACTTACTGGGGAAGAAATGAACCCAGATGAAAAATTAATGCGCTCGATTGAGGAGCAAATTGGCATTTCAGAAAATGCTAAAAAGGCATTCCGTGAAGAGATTCTCATTCGAATTTCTGCCTATGCACGAAAAGGTAAACGTTTTGATTATAATTCTCATGAAAGATTGCGAGAAGCCATTCAGAAGAAATTATTTGCAGATTTGAAAGATATCGTGAAAATTACTACTTCTTCTAAAATGCCAGATGAATCGCAACTGAAGAAGATTAATGAGGTTGTGGCAAGGCTTGTTGATGAACATGGCTATAATACAACATCAGCAAATGAGTTGCTACAGTATGTAGGAAGTTTGCTCAATCGATAACTTGATGTTCATTGTTCCAAGTCAGATAGGAGTGTCCCAATTTTAGGGCACTCCTTTTATTATCAGGAGGAGAGATTTATGTTGATTTGACGGAATCAACAAAAAGCCCCAGAGGATGTCCGAGACTTTGAAGAGAAGCTTTCGAGCATGGCCAATAAAATCTGGACGCATTGAGGTGTGATTAATAGAGATACAATTGATTTTATGAAAAAAGTTCAAAAATTTGGCTCACAAGCATAGTATAGAAAAAGCGAATTTGATAGATGGGTGAGGATAAAAATGACTGAACACGAAAATAAACGCTTTGTCATTTCTCAGGAAAATTGGTCCCTCCATCGTAAAGGGCACCAGGACCAACAACGCCATATGGAAAAAGTGAAAGATGCGATTAAAAATAATTTACCTGATTTAGTTAGCGAAGAAAGTATTGTGATGTCCAATGGTCGCGAGGTTATTAAGATACCAATTCGGTCACTTGATGAATATAAAATACGATATAACTATGATAACTCTAAGCATGTAGGGCAGGGACAAGGGGATAGTAGTGTTGGAGATGTAGTGGCGCGCGATGGCAGTAAGGCCAATCAGGCTCCCGGTAAAGGAAAAGAAGCGGGTGACAAGCCTGGCCAAGATTATTATGAAGCAGAAGTCAGTATGGAGGAAATTCAAAATGTTTTATTTCATGAACTAGAATTACCAAATTTACAGCAGAAAGAAAAGGCAGATATTAAAACAGAAAAAATAGAGTTTAATGATATTCGAAAAAAAGGTCTCATGGGTAATGTCGATAAAAAGCGTACTATTTTAAATGCATTAAAGCGCAATGCGATGCATGGGAAAGCAGAAATAACGCCAATCCACAATGACGATTTACGTTTTAAAACATGGGATGAAGTGGAGAAACCAGAATCCAAAGCAGTAGTGCTCGCCATGATGGATACAAGTGGCTCAATGGGAGCATTTGAAAAATATTGTGCGAGAAGCTTCTTCTTTTGGATGACGAAGTTTTTACGGTCAAAATATGAAACAGTAGAAATTGAATTTATTGCCCATCATACTGAGGCAAAGGTTGTCACAGAAGAGGAGTTTTTTACAAAGGGCGAAAGTGGTGGCACTATTTGTTCTTCAGCTTATAAAAAGGCATTGGAATTAATTCAGGATAAATATCATCCGTCTCGCTACAATATTTATCCTGTCCATTTTTCAGACGGTGAAAATATATCGATGGACAATGAAAAGTGCCTGAAGCTAGTAGGGGAGTTAATGGACGTATCCAGCATGTTTGGCTATGGTGAGGTGAATCAGCATAACCGATTCTCTACGCTTATGTATACGTATAAAAAAATTGATGATCCTAAATTCAGATACCATATTTTGAGAAAAAAAGGCGATGTCTATGACGCCTTAAAGAGCTTTTTCAAGAAAAGTGAAGAGTAACATGGAAGTATCCTCAGCACCACGTTCAAAGGAGGGGGCGTAAAATGAACACAAAAGAGCTTCATCGAGCAATAGATGAAATTACCGAAATTGCCTCAAGCTTTGGCTTAGATTTTTATCCAATGCGTTATGAAATTTGTCCAGCGGATATTATTTATACATTTGGCGCCTACGGTATGCCCACGCGCTTTTCCCATTGGAGCTTTGGAAAACAATTTCATAAAATGAAGCTTCAATATGATTTAGGACTTAGTCAGATTTATGAGCTTGTCATTAATTCAAATCCTTGCTATGCATTTTTACTCGATACTAATACTTTAACCCAAAATAAATTGATTATTGCCCATGTTCTAGCACACTGCGATTTCTTCAAAAATAATATACGTTTTTCTAATACAAGAAGAGATATGGTAGAAAGTATGACCGCAACTGCTGAGCGAATAGCTGGCTATGAGAGAGAATATGGCAAAGATGAGGTGGAGAAGTTTTTAGATGCTGTTTTAGCTATTCAAGAACATATTGATCCATCCATTTTAAGACCGAAGCTATCCTGGAGTGAGGAGGATGAGCTTGAGGAGGAAAAACCACCAACAAAATCACCGTATGATGATTTATGGAGTATAGAGGAAAAAGAAAAAGTTTATAAACCAATCCGACGCAGATTAAAGCAATTTCCTCCTCAGCCAGAAAAGGACCTGTTGTTATTCTTAGAGGAGCATAGCCGTGAATTGGAAGACTGGCAACGAGATATATTAACAATGATGCGAGAGGAAATGCTTTATTTTTGGCCTCAATTAGAAACTAAAATAATGAATGAGGGGTGGGCCTCTTTCTGGCATCAACGAATCATGCGGGAGCTAAAGTTAACTACTGCTGAAACTATCGAATATGCCAAATTAAATGCGGGGGTTGTGCAGCCCTCCAAAACATCGATTAATCCATATTATCTTGGGATTAAAATTTTCGAGGATATTGAAAATCGCTATAATAACCCTACTGAGGAAATGAAACGGTTAGGTGTTTTGCCAAATACGGGACGTGAAAAGATTTTTGAGGTAAGAGAAGTAGAATCAGATATTTCCTTTATTCGAAACTATTTAACAAAGGATTTAGCGAAGCGTGAAGATTTGTACTTATTCCAAAAGAAAGGGAATGAATATCGTATAACGGATAAGGATCACGAGATGGTTCGCGATCAACTTGTATCCATGCGTGTAAACGGTGGCTTTCCATACATTGTAGTAAAAAATGGTGATTATTTGAGGAATGGCGAGCTATATTTAGTTCATGGCTATGAAGGGATGGAGTTAGATCCACACTATTTAGAAAATGTATTGCCTTATATTTACCAGCTGTGGGGACGTCCTGTTCATTTAGAAACCTATGTGGATAAAAAGCCGATGCTTTATTCATATGACGGCACAAAAAACTATAAACGCAATGTATAATAAAAAAAACTTCTATCTGTTGAAGGTACCATCAAGCAGATAGAAGTTTTTTCATCGTGTTGAAAAACAAAACCATCAATAGTATTTTTGTGAAAGTTCAACAATCGGTTGCAGGCTACTTGCTTTCCAGTGGCAGAGCACAGAGCCTCTTCGTGTCAAATGGCCTTTTTTTGCTACTGACATGATCTTTTTGAAACCAATCTACTCATCTTCTTCAGTTAATACATCAGTTTCTTCATTACTTTCACTATGGTTAGAGGATGAATGAATATCACTTTCAATGACAAGACTATCCCGTACTTTAATGCCTTGTTGCCCACCAGCCTCGTCATTATCATTACCAGCAATACCACTTCTTCCATTACCGTCAGCAAATTGCGAATTGACGTTGCGTGTATGACTACCGTTACTAGCATTTTGTCCACCTTGGTTGGCATTTGTGCCTACATCATGATTGATTTGGCCTCCGCCTTCTGCACGTTGCTCAAAGTGAAAATCAGTATTTCCTATATTGAATGTAAAATTTATTGTTATATGATTTTTCCCTTGCTTGTTAGAGGATTCCTGCTCAGGTTCGTCAGGTCCATAAAATTTTTTAGAATTAAAACCAGACATCGTTTCTCCTCCCTTCCTTTCCTATTACTATTAAGATATTAGCGCTTCTTGAACCCACCTGTACGTGTAGCCATGTTACCTAGAGAAAAGGTAGGAGAGTCCAGAGGGAAGCTCAACGATTTTTGCTATCTATCCAATAAATTTGTTAAAATGAATGAGATTTGATTATTTAGTGAATGGGAACGGAGAAGCAACATTGAGAACATTTAAAAAGGTTTATATAGAAATTACGAGTGTTTGTAATTTAGCATGCAGTTTTTGTCCACCTACAGCGCGTGCAAAGGGGCTTATAAAAGTCGAACAATTTAATAAAATATTAGATGAAATTCGTCCACATACAAAATATATTTATTTGCATGTGAAAGGAGAGCCATTACTACATCCAAGAATTGATCAGCTATTAGATGCTGCCCATGCAAAAGGATTCAAAGTCAATATTACAACGAATGGTACGCTAATCAAAAAAAATCGCGAGAAAATATTAGGAAAGCCAGCGTTACGTCAAATTAATTTCTCGTTGCATAGCTTTGATGGGCATGAAGGCTCCGAAAATCGTGAAAAATATTTAGGGGATATTTTGGATTTTGTGCGAGATTCTAGGGAATTCAATACGATTATTTCCTATCGTTTATGGAATCTACAACAGGATCATGTTTCGGATGTTGCAGCTCGTCGCAACCGCGAGACTTTAGAAATATTAGAAAATGAGTATCATCTTGATTATCGTATAGAAGAAAAAGTAGAACCTGGGAAAGGGGTAAAAATTGCCCCTCATGTGTATTTAAATCAGGATCATGAGTTTAGATGGCCAAGTCTTCTAGAGCCAGAGGATGAAGGCAAGGGTTTTTGTCATGCACTGCGTAGTCAAGCGGCTATATTGGTGGATGGTACCGTTGTACCTTGCTGTTTGGATGGGGAAGGTGTCATTAATTTAGGAAATGTACATGAAAAATCCTTCTCCGACATTGTAGAAGGGGAGCGTGCCAACAAGATTGTTGAAGGCTTCTCAAGAAGAGAAGCTGTGGAAGAATTATGTAGAAAATGCGGCTATCGTCAAAAATTTGGTATGTAGCTACTAAAAGTTACTTTGAAATAAAAAAGCAGCTCCAATGGTCATTGACCGTTAGAGCTGTTTTTCTTTGATTGAGAATCAATCGTATCTAAAAAATCCTTCGTTATACGAACTACATATTTTACCTCGTCTAAATTTCGTTCTCTTAATAATGAGCGATGAATGTCTAGCATGAGGTTTTTCTCCTCAATATCAGTAACGCCAGATAATTTTTGAAAATTAAATAGCTCCTCAGGGGTAATGTCTAATGCCTTCATGATTGTTTCCAAAGTACTTAAGGTAATATTAGATTGTCCATGCTCAATATTGGAAACTCTTCCTTTACTGAAACCTAACTTCCCTGTTCTTTCAGCCACTTCTTCTTGGCTAAGTCCTTTAGATAATCGAATAATCCGAAGTTGTTCACCTACTAGCTTTAAAAAATCTGACATATGATTCACCTCTATGTTAAAAGCTAGTGAAAAACAATGAAAATGACTATACTATTATAGTGGTATAATAGAGAAAAAGTTACATTAAAATGGTACAATCTTTAGAGTAATACTTTTATCCAGACAAATGATCTAAATAAATAACTAGGTATGCGTTAATGAAGATTGTATTCAGGGTATTAATTGGGACAGAGGATTGGAGGGTTCATACATGGTGAAGCAGTTTTTTTTAGAAGAAATAGCAAAAGTCCAAATTGGTCATTTAATTGCGAACGATCAATGGTTTAAAAGGGAAGGTACGCCTTTTATCACCAAAGCAACACTATTGAAATTATTGGTAGATGATGATGCTAGTCAAGTGCCAAAGGTTGATCACACGGTTGATTCATTAAATTTGTCACTAGTGCCTGCAAAAAGCATTCTACTCAATAAATTAAATTTAAAGGAAACCATTATTTATCAATGTAAAAAAGCTGTGTGCATCGGTCATGATATCATTGCCATTATTCCAAATGAATCCATTGTTGTTAGTGACTATTTATTTCACTTTTTTAAATGGTATCAAATAAATAAAGAGAAACGTCATATCTTTCGTTTAATAATTGAATTACCTCCTCTTGATATACAGCATAGAGCAGCTCAACTATTAAACGCTATTCAGCATTTATTAATGAATAAAGATTCTTTAGTCACAGCGGTAGAAAAACTTCCACAGTATTTCGATAATGTGTCAAAACAAGTAAATCAGCATGCAAAAAACTTACATCATAGCTTTGATCAGCTCCAATATCTATATGCTGATATGTTACATAAGGTTTATAATGGAGATTTCCTAAATGATTCCTTTCAAAGGTTGAGCAATTAACATAAGTCGGTGCAAATGGATTGGGCAATCCTTGCACCGACTTGTTAAATTTCAATAATAATTGGTAAAATCATGGGCTTACGTTTTGTTTGGGTAAATAAATATTGTCCAACAGCTCTTTTAATTTCTCGGCGAAGAACATGTATTTGCTGTCTGCTCTCTTCTTGAAGCTCATTGACGATTTCTTTGGTAAGCACATTGACTTTAGTTAACAGTGCCTCGAAATCTTTAGCATAAACAAAACCACGTGAAATGGTATCGGGTTCCGAAATAAAAGCACCATCAGCTTTATTGAGTGTCAATACAATAACAAGCATTCCATCTTCTGAAAGTTGCTTGCGATCACGCAGGACAATTCCTTCGACCTCACCAATGCCAATCCCATCTACATAGGTATCCCCAGCAGGAATTTTCCGTGTTTGCCTTGCCTTTGAATTTTCAATATCAACAACATCCCCATTTTTCATAATAAATGTATGTCCCTTTTGAACGCCAATAGATTCTGCTAATAAACGATGTTGATGTAACATACGATACTCACCATGAATAGGTATGAAAAATTTAGGCTTCATAAACGTCAGCATAAGTTTCAAGTCCTCTTGATGACCATGTCCTGATACATGCATACCTGTATGACTGGAAGAACCATAAATAACTTTAGCACCAAGCTGAAACAAATTGTCCACAATACGAGAAACACCCTTTTCATTACCGGGGATTGGTGAAGCGGCAAGAATGACTGTATCGTCTGGTAAAACTTTAATTTCACGATGATTACCATTTGCTATTCTTGCAAGTGCAGCTAGAGGCTCGCCTTGGCTACCTGTGCAGAGGACCACCACCTCTTCTGGAGGGAGGTATTTGACCTCTCGTGCATCAATTAACAGATCTTCTGGTACAAATAAATAACCTCGTTCAATTGCGACATCAACGACATTGACCATGCTACGCCCTACTAAAGCTAACTTCCTATTGGTGGCAATTGCTGCATGTACGATTTGTTGAATACGATTAACATTTGAAGCAAAGGTAGAGATAATTACTTTTCGTTCAGCATGTAAAAAGGCTTCCTCAATATGATGCCCTACAAGTTGCTCTGAAGGTGTCAAACCTGGTCTTTCCGCATTTGTACTTTCCGAGATAAGAACTAGCACGCCATTTGAACCGATTTCAGCCATTTTATGAATATCAGCAAATTGGTTGTTAACAGGCGTTAGGTCAAATTTAAAGTCTCCAGTATGGACAACGTTTCCTTCGGGAGTGGCTAAAACAATTCCTAAACAATCGGGTATACTATGATTGGTTCTAAAGAAACTAACATCGAATTGTCCTAAATGTAGAGCTGAGTCTGCATGAATTTCAATTAAATCGGTTCCTCGTAAAAGTTTATGTTCCTTAAGCTTTAATTCAATAAGTCCGAGTGTGAATCGGGTAGCATACACAGGGACATTTAATTTTTTTAGTAAGTAAGGAATACCACCAATATGATCTTCATGTCCATGCGTGACAATTAATGCCTTAATTTTCTCCTTATTATCAAGTAAATACGTAATATCTGGAATGATTAAATCAATTCCGAGCAGGGTTTCATCAGGAAATTTTGCTCCGCAATCAATAATAATTATGTCATCTGCATATTGTACTACATACATATTTTTACCAATTTCATTTATCCCACCAAGGGCGAATATGGATAATAGCTGTTTACTTGTTGACAACGTATTCCCTCCTATAGTCTTAAATAAAGCCATCTAAATGCTTTTGCCATAAGTAGTATAGCTTTTAGCATTTCATCCTATACGAAATTTGCAATACGACTAATTGTAAAATGTAAAGAATAGAATGGAGAGATAACAAGAATATTTCTCTAAAATCAAATTAAAAGGAGGTAAAGCTTTGTCTAGTTTTGTGCAACATGCTATTTTTGAGCATAGATTTTGGCTAGAAATCATGCAAAATCACGCTCAATTTATTCATGACGCCCTCTATCCCTCAGAAAAGGATGATATTCAAAGAGCCTATACGTATATTTATCAATTCTCGGAGCTACTTGCATATGTACCTTCGCTCGATGATTCAAATGCTGTATCTTTTTCAGTGTCCGTGGACGACAAGGTTGAGCAATTTAAGCAGTTCAAGCTGTATCTACTCAGACATCAACTATTGGGGGATATTGGAATTCATTTAACGCCTACGTTTGTCAACCATATGGTCAATGAATTAGAAGAATACCAAAATGTGCTGAATTACTTGAAAAAAGGAGAAGCACCACCGATTTTTCATGAGCTTCATCATCATTTAGTTTGGCTTTTAGATGCCTCTGGACACGCAGGCATTATTAATGATGATTTAGATGGTGTTGAGAAGCGTTTGAAGCAAAAGAGTCATGAGTTTGCTCAACACTTTGAACAATTTTACTTAAAGGCCGTAGAATTAACAGGCTATTTACGTACGAATATGGATTCCTTTCCTGCTTTAAAACGCTTTAATAAAGATGTTGAGCTTGAAATGACATTATTTAAAACATTCTTAAGAGAATTAGAAGAAATGGAGCTAAGTGCAGAGGTGCTAGGTACATTTACAGCTCCGATGGCGGATCATATGTGGCGTGAAGAGCAATACTATTTAACAAAGCTTGCACAGGCTAGAGAACAAGATAATTAAAACAAAAGGCTATCTAAGCTGACTAGATAGCCTTTTTGGTTAGGGATGAATTACTACCTCTGTACCTATTGGTACAATACTGGCTAGCTCTTCAACATCTCGATTTTGCATGCGGATACACCCATGTGAAACAGCATGCCCAATAGAGCTAGGATCATTTGTGCCATGAATTCCGTAGTGTTCTTTAGAAAGACTCATCCACATCGTACCAAAAGGACCGCCAGGGTTTGGCGCTTTATTGATGATAATAAAACTACCTACTGGTGTTTCGTGAAGCATGCGTCCAACTGCAATTGGGTATTGTTTTTGAAGGATATTGTTTTTATATAAACGGAGCCAGCGATTATTGGTGGATATCTCGATATGGTAAGGAATTGCTTCGGGGTCGGGCAAGCCGGGGATGATAATTTGTTGACCATTGAAAAGATGGTCAGGCTGAATTCCTAGATTAGCAGCGAGAATAGATGACAAAGGTATACGGTAATCTTGAGAAATTTGAACAAGGGTTTCACCAGCTTTGACTGTATGAATCAATTTTTAGTCCCTCCATTGCAAAGGTTTATTGCTCTACTATATGCTTCAGAATGTTTTATGTAATTTTAGGAATGCAAGGTTTTTCAGTTTCTGGACAGAATAAGCGGTGACATTGCAGGATTAAGGGGCATAAAGATGAAGGAATTTAAAATTACGTATTTCTTTGATGAGGTACATTATGTTCGAAGGTTCATTTTTATTGAATCACAACAAGAGGCAGAAAAATTAGTGAAAAATGAACGTGATCAATATATCTCCTTTACGGATAGTAGGGGGATATACCATGAATTGCACACAAAACATGTACGAGTTATTCAAATAGCTGAGTATCATCGAATTGATAAAAGTGCGAATGAGAATGACACATAATCTGTTCAGCATTACACACATTATAGGAAAAGGAGTGTGACAGAATGGATATGGAAAAAATACCACATGAAAAGAAAATGTTCATGAATTTAAATAGTAAGGACAAGCCTGACATGGTTGAATCAGATACGATTAGTCTTTTCGATTTGCATGAGGATATGCAAACTGTAGATGCCATTCCAATAGAGGAACTCAATAAGCGAGTCAAAAGAGAAGGCGACGAATTAATTGAAATGCAGCCAGATGAATTATAGGAGGTAAAAAATCAATGAATCATGAAAAAGACGTCCAATTTACAGCTGCAGGAACAAATATTAATGAAGTGAAGCAAAAAAATGCACAGGCAGGATTATCCTATAATGAAGTAAAGGCGTTGTTAGCTAAAAGTGGTGGACATGGTACGTCTATTTATAGCGACACAGACATTGATGAAGTCAAACAAGAGATACACAAACATCAACAATAAACGTTTTGGAGGAGCAAGGTATTGAGCGCTCTTCCCTTTTTATTTTACAATGGTGAAAAATAAAGGAGTTGTAAATCATGTCAACTGGAGAAATGAGATGTCCATTATGCGGAGGCGAAAACCATTGTGGCGTGGCAAAAGGCAAAAAAGAGTGCTGGTGTATGACAGTTAGCATTCCAGAAACCCTGTTAACTACAGTGCAAAGAGAGCCAAATCTATGCATTTGTTCAACATGCATAGATACATATAAGAAAGAACAAGTATAGTTTTTTGCGATGATAAAGGTTGGTAAAAATTGAGCAATTGGTACAATTGTCTATCGCACAACAACCTAGCAGGCATACATTACTCTGAAAGGAGTGTGTCTAATGGCTAAACCAATTGAACTCAGTAATGTGACAAAGGCATATTTAGAGGAATATCAGCGAATCCTCAAAAAAATGATGCAGGGTATGACCTATGTTACCATTACTTGTAGTATCTCAGAAAATTTTATTAAGCAAATCATCCCTCATCAAGTTGCAGCAATCCAAATGTCTGAAAATGTTTTACGTTATACAACGAATATACCTGTGCAAAATCTCGCCTTAGAAATCATTCGCACACATACAGAAATGGTTGAGAGTCTTGAAGCGATACAAAATCGTTGTTGTGTCGTACAAAACTCAGAGTATGAATTATACGAGTATATGTGTGCTTACAAAGAAATTACAGAAGCTATGTTCAATGCAATGTGTGCTCCACCAGTCTCTAATAGCATTAATATCAATTATCTTCGGGAAATGATCGTCCATCATCAGGGTGGTATACGACTGGCACAAAATGTGCTTAGATTCTGCATTTGTCAAGAGTTAATTCCAATCCTACGTTGCATGATTCAAACGCTGTGTGAGCAACTAGAAGCCATGGAAAAGCTACTGGATAGCTTACAAAATTGCGATTGCGAGTGCTAGCACTAACGAGAAGTTTATATGGGAAGAAGGCGCTAAATCAATCAGGATTTTAGCGCTTTTTCTGCATAAAGACAGTGTTTAACTAAGAAAATAAGAAATTGTCAATAAAGTGGACGGAAAAATAATAAAGTGTAAAGAATTAAATGAGAATCTATTTTTGCCACTCTATTGTTGGTAAAATATATATGTTTTATTAGTTGAAGGTAATGAAGAGAAATCTATAATTGTCTTTAAAATATTGGTAATTTTATTTTACTTGAATACAACTAGGAGTGGGAGCTATGTTCAAAAGGAAGAAGATTAATCAAAGTTATGATTATTTTTCGGCTACGAAAAATTCAGACATCGAAACAAATGAACGCTTTAAAGAAAAATTGGATTTCCTTGCTTTATCTAGAATTAGAAGAGAATCTGTTGGGTTTTTACGTAAAATTTACGAGAATAATCGACAGCATATACTCGATAATTTTTATGCTCGTCTACTGGAAATCCCAGAGTTTAATCAGGTCATCAATACACATTCCACAGTAGAGCGCTTAAAAGGATTGTTTGATACCCATTTCATTAGCTTATTTGATGATGAATTAGATTTAGATTATGTCTTTAAGCGTCGTAAAATTGCATATGTTCATGCAAGAATTGGTGTACTACCGAATTGGATGATTTCTGCCTATACACTGATTAATCAATTAATCATTCCACTTATTGTCAAAGAACTATCTCGTGATGAAGAAAAAATGCTGGATGTTTTATTGTCTTACGATAGCTTAGTAACAATTGATCAACAAATAATTTTAGAGACCTATATTGAAATTCAAGCAGGATCTGTAGTAAATGGATTAGGTGAAATAATTACTTATAATACACAGTTAGATACCATTAAGGAACTGATTGAATTTCAGGAGATTCAGCAACAGGAGATTGTTGCAGCAGATCAATTAATGCATGAGTTAGACGAAAGTATTGAAGAAATTGCCACATCAGTTGGTGATATTTCAGAGCAAACAAAGCATGCCTTTAAAAAATTAAATCAGGATTTGGAATCATTACAACAAGTATCATCTATTTTACAGACGACCGATGAAGGCCATAAATCAATGCAGGAAGACATTAGGCGTTTAGTTGAACGTGTAAATAGTGTAGCGAAATTAATGGAATTAATTAAAAAAATTGCAGATCAAACAAATTTGTTGGCTTTAAATGCATCAATAGAGGCCGCTCGTGCGGGAGAAGCAGGAAAAGGTTTTGCGGTTGTTGCAGAGGAAGTTCGGAAACTTGCTGATGATACAAGTACATCTGTCAAATCTATACATACAGATATACAGGAGCTACTTCATATTACCCATAATATTAGTTCATTGACGACTCAATTTTCCCAAGATTTACATCAAGGTGTTACAGATACCTTATATATATCACAGACGCTAGCTGAGCTAAATAAAAACTTACAGCAGCAGGGGGCGCGCTTTGAGGAAATAGCTACAACGGCAAAGGTTCAGGCACAATCTGCTACTACTATTTCTGAACGTAACCATACAATTACAGAGAGCATGCAAAAAAGTAAGGTAATCGTGTTTGATATGGGCTCTGCCATTTATAAGTTAAGTAAAATGATTGATGGATACCGATCCACAACAATTTCTAAAAACTTTATTATTAGCCAAGAGGATATTATTGAATTAGCTATTACCGACCATCTATTGTGGAGATGGAAAATCTACAATTTGCTACTAGGCTTTGAAACGATGACGGAGCAGGATGTAGGGTCTCCAAAAGAATCACGCCTTGGCGAATGGTATTACGGCACAGGAAAGAAATTGTTGGGTGATGAGCGTGTCTATACAGAGTTAGAACAACCATTTATCCACGTCCATGATATAGCAAAAAAAGCAGTGCGTGAATACAATGTAGGCAATAAAACGGGCGCTGAAAAATACCTGAAAGAAATTACGGATGAATCGTATGTTGTAATTGAAAAATTAAAAGAGTTAAAGGAAATTTTATTGAGCGAGAAAAAGCAATATATTCATTAAAAAATGGAAAGCAAGCTAGTCTACATACTAGCTTGCTCTTTTATAGATTAATAGGTGGAACACACATAAATGTCACTGTACGTTTTTGGCTATCATAAAGACACCATTCACGGTGATTGATAACAGAGCCTACATTCACACCATATTGTTTGTCTTGTAACGCAATTGGTTGCCCGTACCGAATACGAATCGGCAGCTTTTTTTGTTGATGATAAAGGCCTGATTCGTGACTATGCCCAAAGAAAAATAATGGTTTTTGAAAGGGTGGGAAAGTCGGTTGCCAGCTTACATTCCACTTAAATTGATGTCCGTGCATAAGCGTGGCTCCATCAATCTCTATTGTCTCAGGTAAAGCTCTAAAACGTTCAATGCCAGTGACCTGAGTAATACGTTCTTCTTGATTGCCTCGAATAGAGGGGAAGGTTAGTAGTCTTTCAAACTCACTTTCTACTATGGCCGCCTTTTGCAAAGGTAAGCCAGATATGTTTTGTGCCTTTTTCTTACTTACAGTGCATTCATATAAATCCCCTAATCCAATGATTTTTGCTTCCTCTGCTGTTTGATGAATGTGAGCTAGAACAGCTTTAGTGTCTTCTATATTAGAATGTAAATCTCCTAAAAGTGCATAAAGCATTTAAACCCGGCCTTTCCTAATAATAATCGTACAAGTATCATACACCCAATAGAAATTGCTAGAAAAGTAAAATGTCTAAGAATATTTTGTTACTTCAGCTACATATTTTGAATGTGTGGAAAAATTGCCAAGAAATACATTGCTTGATAAAATATAATCATAATTTTCTGAATTTTAAGAAGTTTAATAGTTTCCCATTCTTGTTTATTCAGTAATAATAAAATGAATGTATGGAGGGCTTATAATGACGAAGTTTATGACAGATATTCTTGAAGACTATGCAGGGCAGCAACCAAATGCAATTGCAACATTGTATGATGGAAAGGCATTAAGTTATCATGATTTTTATCAACGTGTAGAAAGATTTGCGGCTTACTTGCAGGAACAAGATTTTGAAAAAGATGATGTGATTGCCCTATATACGCTCAATTCAGATTTATTTTTAATCGCTTATTTAGGTGTCCAATTAGCTGGATTTATTGTGATGCCTATTAACACTAAATTAGCTGCTCCTGAGGTCGATTTTATTTTTAATCATTCACAAGCAAGGGGCTTAATTTTTGATGAAAGATTAACAGAGGTATTAGAGGACGTTTCCTATTCATTCCAACATACCATCGGATTTCAAGAAATGAAAAACATAATTGAGCATGATAATCATGCTAGAAAAATTATGCAATTAGAGGCTGACGATACGGCAGTGGTCATGTATACGTCAGGAACAACAGGTAAACCCAAAGGCGTCATGCTAACGCATCAGAATATCGTGGCTACAGCAGATATTTGGTCGTCTTCTATGAATATGTCGAGCAAGGACAAAATGTTTATTTGTACGCCTTTGTTCCATTGTGCAGGTCTTCATGTATTTGCTATGCCTATGTTTTATCAAGGAGGAACGGTGGTCATTGAAGAAGCATTTTCACCAACTAAAACGTTAGCTCAAATTGTAGCTACTAAAACGACAATTTTCTTTGGTGTTCCATCTATGTATACGATCATATTAAATACTCCAGGCTTCAAGGAACATAGCTTTAAGCATTTACGTTTATTATGTTACGGGGCTGCCCCAATGCCTTATGAGCTTGTAAAGCAAGTGAAAGAAGCATTTCCAAATGTAAAGGTTCAAAATCTTTATGGTCAAACTGAAAATTCACCTGCAGCTACCTCTCTATTAGATACAGATGCATTGACGAAAATTGGCTCAGTGGGAAAACCATTAGCACAGACAGAGGTTTGTGTAGTTGATAGTGAAGGAAAGACCGTTCCAGCTGGAGAGGTGGGCGAAATTTGCGTAAGAGGTCCACAAGTAATGAAGGGCTATTTGCGCAATCCAGAGGAAACAGCAAGAGCGATTAGGGATGGCTGGCTGTACTCAGGCGATTTAGGACGCTTTGATAAGGAAGGCTATTTATATATTGTAGATCGAAAAAAAGATATGATTATTCGCGGTGGAGAAAATATTTACCCAATCGAAATAGAAGAAGTTCTATATCAAATGCCAGAAATTTTAGAAGCAGCAGTGGTTGGATTGCCACATGAAGTATATGGAGAAGTACCAAAAGCATTTGTGGTGTTAAAGGAGGGGAAGTCTCTTGATGAAAATTCGATACTATCCTATTGTCAAACACGACTTGCCAAATATAAAGTACCTTATGAAATTGAATTTTTAATAGAATTACCACGTAATGCCTCTGGGAAGGTACTAAAACATACGTTACGACCGAAAGTAACAACGATTTAAGACAGTTCAATTAACCTTTGGCATAATTGCTATCCAGATTTTTGGAGTTTACTCGCAAAAGAGTCTTGTGAAACTCGCTATTAGTACAAAATATAGTTATTAAATCAAGATAAAATAGGAACGGCTATGAAAGTATCGTATAATAGAGTCTACGACAAATGGAATAATGAGTATGGCGAAGGGGGCTGCTCTTCGCCTTAGAATAGGAGCGGAATTTGTCTTGTGGACGGGGTATAAACGCCTTTTACTTATTGGCATTTTGATTATTATGTTACTTTCAGGCTGTCAGCCATTTTCTCAGCAAGATGCTGAACAAAAAAATCAATTAACGGTTTTAACAGTAGAATTTAATAGCGGGGCACCTATTCCAAATCTCTTCCTTACGGTTACAGATGTACAAACAGGTGATGTAGTGGAAGAAGCGATTGGTTCAGAAGAGGGAGAAGCTATCTTTTCGAAGCTAAAGGCAGGGAGAGAATATGCAATTGCGGCAACGACACTTGAAAATAGTACGACAAATAATGGGTATACAACAATCGAGAATTTCACTTACGATACAACTAAGCCCTATTATCGATTGCAAACACACTTTTTAAGAGACGATCAGGAGTTAGATGTCCCTGTTGTCATGCAAAATCCTGAGCTGCCACATGGCTGTGAAATTACTTCACTTACAGCCGTATTAAATTATTTTGGAATGAATGTGTCAAAACTCGAAATGACTGACAAGTATTTACCAAAGCAAGAAATACGAACTGTAGGCAATCAACGTTTTGGACCAAATCCCAATGAAGCTTTTGCAGGTAACCCTCGTGATAAAGCTCGAGGCATGTATGTTTTTGCTGCTCCAATTGTCAAAGCGGCTGAGGCAGTTATTACAGATAAACAAGCTGACCTACATGTCAAAAATATGAGTAACGCCTCACAGGATGATATTTTACAGCTTGTGCGTGAAGGTATTCCTGTCGTGACATGGGTAACACTAGATCTATCGAAGCCTAAACGAAAAGCAGAAAGAGGCTGGATTTATACAGGGGAAACGACTCCACATGATGCTTTTATGAACTTACATGCAGTCGTCTTAACGGGACATTTAGGTGATAAGGTAGTCGTAATGGATCCTTTAAAAGGGTATGTGACTTACAATGTCGATCAATTTTTCAAAAGTTATCAGGAATTAGGCAAACAAGCTGTAGCTGTTCATAAATAAGCTATAAATCATTAGTATGTTACACTAATAAAAAAGTAAAAGTGAGTTGAGTAGAATGGCCATTGAGCACGTTTTTTTACCTGTTTTACTTGGAGATGAAATGAATGCTTATGGCATGGCCAGAGCATTTTACGAAGCCTATGGTGTGAAGCCACTTGCACTAAACCATACGAATATGGAAAAAATTCAACAAAGTGATTTATGGACTTTTCGTGAGATACCGCGACTTCATATCGAAGAAAGGTTTGTGACCGCTTTAAAAGCTATTGCGGAGGAGTTCCAAGACAAAAAATTACTGTTATTAGCCTGTGATGAATTTTATGTCAAAAAAATCGTTGAACATAAAGAGGAGTTAGCAGAGAATTTTCTAGTTCCTTATGTAGACGCCCCACTTGCGCATCAACTTTTAACTCGTGAAAGTATGTATGAACTATGCGCACAATTTGGTTTTCAATACCCTGCCACACATGTATGCACGGTGAATGATTATGAAGACTACGACATGCCATTTGATTATCCAATTGTCATTAAGCCGATGAATATGACAAAATATGCTACATGCATTTTTCCTGGTAAGAAAAAAGTATATATTGCATATGATAAGGATGAAAAGGACAGTATATTACGTGCTATCTATAAGGAATCAGCATATCGTGATGATTTGATGATTCAACAATATATTCCTGGAGAAGATGCTAACATGCGGGTTGTTAATGCATATATAGGACAAGATGGGAAGGCAAAACTTCTTGCCGTAGGAAACCCTATTTTAGAAGAGCATTCTCCAAAAGGGATAGGACGTTATGTAGCGATTATGACAACCTATCATCAGGAATTAATGGATAATGTTAAGTCCTTTCTCGAAGCGATACAATTCCATGGCTTTGCCACATTTGATATGAAATATGATGATCGTGACGGTCAATATAAATTGTTGAGTATTGAATTACATAATGAACTTTCCAATTATTATGTGACGGCCAGTGGCTTTAATTTAATGCAGTATGTAGCGGACGATTATGTTCGAGGAAGTAAACAACAACTAACATATTTGAAGAACAAGCATCTTTGGACAATCGTACCGAATGGTGTGCTGTTCAAATATGTTCAAAATGAACAACTAGTAATGGAGGCGAAAAGTTTAATTCGACAAGGGATGGCTACAGATTCTATTTTTAACTATAAGGATATGAATGCAAAACGTTGGTTGAATGTCACGCTTGATAATTTAAGCTTCTATCGCAGCTATAAGAAATATTTTAATAACAAAGGTCTGTCTAACACATGAAAAAACAAACTTTAGGTATTATTGGTGGCGTTGGTCCACTTGCAACAATGTTTATAGGAGAAATGATTGTAAGGCGTACAAAGGCACAAAAAGATCAGGACCATTTACATACCATTATTGATAATGATACAAATATTCCTGACCGTACGGCTTATATTTTAGATAATACAAAGGAGAATCCGGTACCAGTCATTATTGAGGATGCAAAAAAACTAGCTTCGGTAGGAGCACACATAATTGCGATCCCTTGTAATACGGCGCATACGTTTTATCAAGAAATTGAAGAGGGTTCTCCTATACCTGTCTTGCATATGATTCGCGAAACAGCGAAGCGTGCTGCTGATTTAGGAGCAAAGCGAGTAGGTATTTTAGCAACAACAGGCACGTTAACATCACGGATGTATCAGGAAGCACTTGAGCAGTTTGGTATTACACCAGTTGTTCCAGATAATGAAATGAGATCCTATGTGATGTCAATCATTTATGATTATGTCAAGGCTGGGAAGGATGTTACGCTAGAAGACTGGCAACCGATAGAAGAGGCGATGCTAGCATTAAATTGTGATCGAATTGTATTAGGTTGTACAGAGCTTTCTATTGTTAATAGAGATTTGAAGCTAAGTGACATTTATATTGATTCATTAATCGTTTTAGCGGAATGTGCCATTTTAGCTTGTGGTTATGAATTAATCGATTAGTTGAATTGAAAAGAATCTGCTTGCTTTTCACGGGTAAGCTACAATTCTTGAAAGAGTTGTGGACAGGCTTACTTTTCCGTGTTGAGTGAAGCAGATTTTTTATGAAAGGAAGCAATGTTTTCTTGAAACGATTAGATAATTGCTTACGTACATATAAAGTAGGAACCTACGGAGTGTGTTAAACTAGTGTCAAGTAGATAGAAGGTGGGAAATAACATGTCAGTCATTAATTTATTAAAAGAAGAACTACAAGCAAAATGGAACTTTGAAACACCCATGAAAATTCAAGATGAAATGATACCAGCTATGCTTGAAGGCAAAGATATTGTCGCGGAATCACCTACAGGATCAGGTAAAACGTTAGCATATGTCTTACCATTATTAAATAAAGTGAATGGGGCAAAAAAGCAAACGCAAGGACTGATCGTAGCTCCCTCGCAAGAGCTTGCTATGCAAATCGTAGAAGTTATACGTGAGTGGACGGCTGGAACAGACATTACTGTTCAACAGCTGATTGGTGGTGCCAATTCTGCTCGTCAAATTGAAAAGTTGAAGAAAAAGCCAACGATTGTTGTTGGCACACCTGGTCGTTTAAACGAATTAGCACGAGCAGGAAAATTAAAACTCAAAGAAGTCGAAACAGTTATTTTAGATGAATGTGATCAATTACTAAGTCGTGAATACCGTGTTGTTATCAAATCCTTTATCGAAGGTTCTGCCTATGGCCGACAAGTTGTTGTTGTGTCGGCTACGATTACAGAGGAAATTGAATTAGTGGCGAGTCGTATGATGTTTGAGCCACTGCGTTTTAAAATTAAGCCTGAGGACATGTTAAAGGTTGGTAAAGTTGTCCATTCTTTTGTGAAGGTAGAAGAACGTGATAAAACGGATTTCCTCCGCCGACTTTCCCATACAGAGGGTTTAAGAGCGTTGGCTTTTGTTAATAATATCGATCAATTATTAATGAAGGAAACAAAACTACAATACCGTTCAGCACCGATTGTCACGCTCCACTCTGATATGAAGAAAGAAGAACGGAAAAAAGCGTTAGATGCATTCCGTAAAGGAGACGCACGTATTTTAATTGCAACAGATATTGCAGCTCGTGGTTTAGATATTGCTGGTTTAACACATGTTATTCATGTTGATGTCCCACGAACAATTGAACAGTATTTGCATCGTTCTGGTCGTACTGGGCGTGCTGGAGCAGATGGTGAAGTATTAACCTTATTATCTTATCGTGATGAAAAAACCTATAAAAAATGGACAAGGGAAATTCCAGGCAAGCCTGTGCAAAAAATATGGCATGATGGCGAGCTGATTGAGGGTAATTCTAAAACAATTGGACAGAAGCGAGGGAAATAGTATGACATTTGAAGAGAAATTACAGGCATATGCAGAGCTTGCAGTAAAAGTTGGTGTGAACATCCAACCAGGTCAGTACTTATTAGTCAATACATCTGTGGATGCTTTAGATTTTGCCCGTTTAGTTGTAAAAGAGGCTTATAAGGCTGGAGCAGGCCGTGTTCATGTAAATTTTTCCGATGATGAATTGGATCGTGCTTATTTTGAGCATGCTTCCGATGAGGAATTTAATCGCTTCCCTGAATGGGTTGTGAAAATGCGTGATGAACTGATTGAACGTAAAGGAGCTCTTTTATGGATTGATGCAGCAGATCCTGATAAGCTAACAGGAATTCCAGCAGACAGACTAGCAACACATCAAAAAGTATCAGGGGCAGCATTGAAAAACTATCGCAATGCAGTCATGAAGGATTTAATTGCTTGGTCCATTGTAGCAGTTCCTGCAGCTAAATGGGCAGCAAAGGTTTTCCCTCAATTAACAGAGGAGCAGCAAGTACCTGCATTATGGGAAGCTATCTTTAAAACGGTTCATATTGGAGAAGGCAATGCAGTTGATAATTGGCGTCAGCATGTAGCTAATTTAGAATCTCGTGCACAGCTTTTAAATAATAAAAAGTATGCAAAGCTTCACTATACAGCACCTGGTACAGATTTAACAATCGCTTTAGCACCACAACATAAATGGCTAACTGGTGGTAGTAAAACACCAGAAGATAATGTCTTTGTGGCCAATATGCCAACAGAAGAAGTTTATACACTGCCAATGAAACAAGGTGTAAACGGTTATGTTAGTAATACGAAGCCATTAGTCTATCAGGGCAATATCATCGATGGCTTTAAATTAACATTTGAAGAGGGCAAAATTATTCAGGCAGAGGCTGAAGTAGGACATGATTTATTGCAAGAGCTTATTCAAGTGGATGAAGGCTCGAGCTACTTAGGTGAAGTAGCACTTGTCCCACACGAGTCACCAATTTCAGCTTCGGAGATTTTATATTTCAATACGCTGTTTGATGAAAATGCTTCAAACCATTTAGCTATTGGTGAGGCATATCCGACTTGCTTAGAGGGTGGTAGAGACCTAGAAAACGGTCAACTTGAAGCATTGGGTGCCAATATTTCTGTGACACACGAAGACTTCATGATTGGCAGTGGTGAAATGGACATCGATGGTATTTTACCAGATGGTACGGTTGAGCCAATTTTCCGCAAGGGTAGCTGGGCTTTTTAATTTTTAGTCAATAAGAAAAGAGGGAAGCAGATGAAACGATTATGTAGCTTGCTAGGTATGACAGTATTATTCATGACAATTTGGGTTTCATCTGCTTTTGCTCAAAAAGAAACCTATGTGGCTATTGGCGATTCCTTAGCAGCAGGTCAAACACCCTACAAAGAAATTGATGTAGGGTATAGTGATTTGATTGCCATGAAATTAAGTTCCATTGGTCAATTATCATTTTATACAAAAGAACTTGCTTTTCCTGGCTTTACTACTGCAGATGTATTAGAACGAATACGATCTGAGGAAGCGCAAAATTTATTAGCAAATGCGACACTTATTACAATTTCGGCAGGGGCTAATGATTTATTACGTCTTGTCCAGGTAAACCCACATGCAGGGACCTTAGCTTTTTCACAGCTTCAGGCAGATTACGCTTTAAATTTGACTAGAAAAAATATGATATCGATTTTGGATGAATTAGAAGAACGTGCGCCTAAAGCAAAAATCTATGTCATAGGGTATTATTTTGCGTATCCAACAGTTCATCCGACGCAAAAAGAAGGAACAAACACCCAGTTAGTTAGATTAAATACGATTTTACAACAACAAGCAGAGCAAGCTGGCGCAGCTTATATAAATGTCTATGATGCCTTTGGATTGAATGCAACCAACTACTTACCAAATAGTGCCGATGTTCATCCAAATATTGAAGGCTATCGACAAATGGCTAACTCATTTTTACAGATTTATAGTGGGAGAGATGCTTTAAACATCTCTTCAGCAGAATTGCCAGAGCCAAATCCCAAATCATTTGAGGAAATCCTAAAGCAACAATCATCAGCGAAGCCTCGGAAGCAAAATGTGGCACAACATCAATCTCCTCGTATGACTTACGTAATTCAGGGATTCCCAGGATATAAGGCATTTATCAAATACATCTAAATAATCGATATCTAAGGCATCTTACCTATTAAGATGCTTTTTTCTATGAAAACCAATTTTGGCTAGAACTACTAAACCTTTAGTGTGCACTAGATGGGGAATAGTCATGCTAAAATATAGAGAAGACTAGGAGGTACTAGAATGAAAATATTTCATACAGCAGATTGGCATTTAGGAAAGCTTGTTCAAGGTGTCTATATGACAGAAGATCAACATTATATTCTTCAACAATTTATACAAGCGATAGATGAGGAAAAACCAGATGTAATTATCATCGCAGGTGATTTATATGACCGTTCGATGCCTCCTATTGAGGCAGTTAATTTACTAAATGATGTATTAGCGAAAATAGTATTAGAAAAGAAGATTCCTGTTCTAGCAGTGGCGGGAAATCATGATAGTGCAGGTCGTTTAAATTTTGGTAGTCGTTTAATGCGTGATAGTGGTTTATATATTAAGGGCCAATTTACAAAAAATCATGCACCTATTGCTTTGAATGATCAACATGGAGAAGTACATTTTCATTTAGTGCCCTATACGGAGCCAGCTGCTATTCGCAACATCTTTGAAGATGAGTCAATCCGTTCTCATCAAGACGCCATGCGAAAAATTATTGAGCATATCACAGAAGACATGGACACAAGTAAGCGTCATGTTTTTGTTGGACATGCTTTTGTGACGAAGTATGGTGAGGAGGAAGCAAATACTAGTGATTCCGAGCGACCACTTTCCATTGGAGGCTCAGATTGTGTGAATGCAGCTTTATTCAAACCTTTTCACTATACGGCTCTTGGGCACTTACATAAGGCACATTTTGTTTTAAACGAAACTATACGTTATGCCGGCTCTATCTTAAAATACTCGTTATCTGAGCATTTACATGAGAAAGGTTTTTTAATCATCGAATTAGACGAGCAAGGTAACACCACAGTAAGTAAAAGAAAGCTTGTGCCAAGAAGAGATCTACGAGTAGTAGAAGGTCAATTAGAGGAGTTATTAACGCTCACACCAAGTGAGGATTATGTATTTGTTAGATTGACGGATAAACTATCTGTGACTTCACCAATGGAACGTATTCGTAGTGTATTTCCGCACGCTATGCATGTGGAGCGGAAGGTACTAAGACAAGATATGCCACGTGAACTACAAGTAGTAGAAGCTGAAAAACTAGAGGATATTGATTTATTCCGTTCATTCTTCACTGATATTATTGGCATTCAGCCTGATGAAGATACGGAACGCCTATTCACAGAGATGTTACAGGAGTTATTAGATGAGGAGCGAGAGACTGTAAAATGAAGCCATTAAAGTTAACAATTACTGCGTTTGGTCCATATAAAGACACGGAAGTAATTGATTTTCAAGAGCTAGGGGAGCATCGATTGTTTGCCATTTCTGGAAAAACTGGTGCAGGTAAAACAACCATTTTCGATGCTATTTGCTATGCTCTTTACGGATCAGGTAGTGGGGAGGATCGACAGGATACAGCTTTACTAAGAAGCGGTTTTGCACATGATGAAGTTTATACAGCTGTAGAACTCGTCTTTGAAATGCATGGAAAAGTCTATCAAATAGTACGACAGCCAGGTCATATTAAAGAAAAAAATAAAACGGTTACTGGAAAGAAAGTAGAGTTAGCAGAAGTAAAAGAGGGAAAGCTGGATTATAGCATTGTAGAGAAACAGCAAACGCTTGAAGTCGATAAGAAATTGCAGGAAATTATAGGTCTCACAAAAGATCAATTTAGCCAAATTGTCATGTTACCTCAAGGTGAATTTAGAAAACTATTAACCTCTGATTCAACAAATAAAGAAGTAATTTTACGGAAAATCTTTAAAACAGATCGTTTCGGTGTCATGGCAAAAAAGCTTGATGCCAAGCGTAAAGAAGCAGAAAGGGATCTTGAACGTGCCAAACAATTAAAAGAACATTTACTTGGTCAAATTGTGGGCGCCTTACCACAGCGTTCTTCCGCTTTATTCACATTGATTGCTGATAATACGGAAAATTTACATCAACTAACAGAGGCACTTGATGAGGAGCTTAGCTACTATAAGAAATGTGGAGAAGATGAACAGTCATACTATGAAGAAGCATATAGCCTTCATCAAAAAGAGCAGGAATATTATCGCTTAGCAAAAACGCTAAATGAGCAATTTGATGAACAAGCTACTCGACAGCAACGGCTGCAAATGCTTTTACAACAGCAGGATTTATACCAAGCAAAGGAGAAGGAGATTGCTTTAGCAGAACAAGCAGAGCGACTTGTGCTACTAGAACAACAATGCAAGGATTTACGTGCTGAACTGAATGTAAAAGAACTAGCTTTTCAACAAGCAAAGGTTAAGCAACAGCAGTCACAAGAAAAGTTGCAAGACGCACAAGAAAAATATGAGATAGAGCAGGCTAAAGAATCTGAACGACAGCAAGTCTTACAGCAGGAAATGCATATGCTAGCGCTATTGCCGAAATTTGAAGCCTATGAAAACAATATACAGCAGCTGCAAATAGCGGAGCAATATGCTGAAAATGCAAAACGAGCAGTAAATGATAACCTCAAACTTTTGGAAAATGAACAAGAGCAATTCCAGCATTTTTCTCGATCGTTAGAAGGCTATGAAAAACTGGTTGAACCCTATGAAAGCTATTTAGAGCAATTACCGAAACTACGGGAACAAGTTGCTTTAATCAAGCAAGCGGAGAAATATAAATATGCCGTAGAGTTAGCTAAGCAGGATGTAGTTGCTTCAGACAGTCTCTATCAAGATAGTAAAGAGGCTCTTCAACTTTTGCAGCAACGGTGGCTGACGAGTCAAGCTAGTATTTTAGCAGAACAGCTGAAGGAAGGAGAAGCCTGTCCTGTTTGTGGTAGTATGACACATCAGAAAGCGCACAATGAACAACTGGAAGTTATTGAGCTTGCTCAAGTGGAAGCATTAAGAGCGAAGGCATCATCAGACGAGCGTAAGTATTTAGAGAAAGAGGCATTTTTAGCATCAGCGCAGCAACTTCTTCAAGATACATGGCAACAACTTGAGGCACAGCATATTAAACAAGAAGACCAATCACAGATCACCGCTACTTTACATGAAGTGGAACAAGAGATTGCTGCATTAAAAATTATTCAACATCAATTAGCTGATGTGCGATTGAAAATAAAGCATCAGCATGAGCGAATAGAACAGCTACGAAATAAACATATGAAGCTAGAGCAATATTTAGCAGAGCAGATAAAAGAATGGACAAAATTACAAGCGGTTGTAGACGAACAACTTAAGCAGATGCCTCCTAATTTACCAACTTTACAGCAATTAAAGCAACAACTGAATGAAGTTAGCAAACAGAAAGAAGAGCTTCAAAAAAGTTGGCAAGTGAGTCAGGAAAATTTGCATGCAGCAAAGGAAACAGCTAGCAATGCAACACTAACTGTAGAAATTGCCAAACAGTCCTTTGAGGAATTACAGCTTAAAATGAATGAAAAGCTTCAGCAATTTACAGCAAATATGCAAGAATTAGGTTTCGAAAGCTATGAGGCTTATGCTACTGCTAAACGGAGTGCCATACAATTAGATGCACTTCGAAAAGCATGCAGTGACTATGCTTTACAAGTACACACGTTGCAAATCCAGATTACCGAAGGGGCTACCTATCTTCAAGGGAAAGAGAAGCAAGATTTAGAGGCGCTTGAAGCAAGAGTAGAACAGCATCGAATTTCCTATGAGGAAGCATTTAAACGTTTGCAACAGATGAATGGCTTTATACAAGCATGCCAAGGCTTTAGTGAAAGGGTGGAAGAAATAGCGAAAGAGCTTCATTTACTTGAACAAGAAGCAGGGCGAGTAAAGGAGCTCTATGGATTATTAAATGGACAAAACTCGAAAAAGCTATCCTTTGAGCGGTATATACAAATTAACTACTTAGATCAAATTACAGAAGCTGCCAATATACGTCTGTATCATTTATCAAACGGTCAATTCGAGCTTAGACGTTCAGATAGATTAGAAAAGCATGCGAAGCAAAGTGGCCTTGGTCTTGATGTTTATGATGCTTATACGGATCAATTACGAGATGTCAAAACTTTATCAGGTGGCGAAAAATTTAATGCTTCATTGAGCCTTGCATTGGGGATGGCAGATGTGATTCAAAGCTTCCAAGGTAATATTCATATTGAAACGATGTTTATTGATGAGGGCTTTGGCTCACTCGATGAGGAATCACTAAATAAAGCAATTGATACATTAATTGATTTACAGGATTCTGGTCGTATGATTGGCGTTATTTCTCATGTGCCTGAATTGAAATCTGCGATGCCAGCAGTTTTACACGTGGAAAAAACATTGAATGGCCATAGTCAAACCCATTTTGAAGTGAAATAAAACGAAGGCGTATAGGAATACGCCTTCGTTTTATTTTTTTCGAGTGGTGGTATTAGGTGTTGTGCCCTTTTTTGCAGCCATTACTTTTTTTACGATAGGAATAACAATAGGTGCTAACTTGACGGCAGTTTTTACAACGTTTGATACTTTCATCCCAAAACAGCTCCTTTTACAATTACTACTACCTGTTTCACTTAAAAATAAAACATTAACGGATAACACGAACAGCCTGAATTATATTCCAAATCACAATACCTAGTGAGACGAGAGCATAGATGGCGAATGAAGCAAACCAAATAATCATCACCGTCTTGTTATTGGAGGTTGGATCTAAACTAAATGTGGAAAAAACAAAGACAATAAAGAATAGAATGCCAAAAACAAAAGGTATTAAATGAGAGACAAGTGCACGAATCGAATGGCTTTTTACATCACTGTCTTTTGTCACAAAATATACAATTAATGGAACGATAAAAGGGGCGAAGAAAATACTAAGATAACTAAAGGCAGCTAAAATTTTTTGATTCTCCATAGTTGTACCTCCTTTTTAAATATTTACGCATGAAAAACAGCAAAGTTTCAAAAAAATGATGTATGGAAGGTTGTAATCCTTCAATCCTTTGCGTACAATGAGATTGTTCAAATAAATTCAGATGTAACGACCACAAGGGGAGCTGATGATGTCAGCTGAGACTGGGCACGTAATGCCTTGACTCTTCGAACCTGTAAGTTAACGCTTGCGTAGGGATGTGGATAGAAACCGACACTTGTACGATGTGAGGCTCTGTCCTGACATCGTTTTTTCGTCCTTAAAGGAAAAAAGGTGTCAGAAAGAGACATATCAGCGCTTTTCTATTCCTGCTCTTGTATCCTACATCGGAACAAAGGAGAGAATATGTATGGACAAAAAAAGACTATTAATGCTAGTGGAGATTGCGATTTTTGCAGCGATTGGTCTCGTACTGGATCAGGTTTCCTTTAAAGTATGGGCACAAGGCGGCTCAGTTAGTCTTGTTATGGTACCAATTATGTTAATAGCATTTCGCTGGGGCTTAGTAGCTGGGCTAACAACTGGATTACTCGTAGGTGTAATGCAAACCATGTTTGGTGCTACGATTGTGCACTGGCTACAAGGATTCCTGGATTATGGAGTTGCTTTTACAGTTGTAGGATTAGCGGCGGTTGTTCGTGGACCAGTGTTAGACGCTGCTAAACATATGAACAAAACAAAAATGGCACTTTATATAATCATAGGTACCGTTTTCGCAGGCTTCTTACGATACACAGCACATACAATTGCTGGTGCTGTATTTTTTGCCGAATATGCCGGTGACCAAAATGCATGGATCTATTCCATCATCTACAATGGTACATATATGCTACCAGCAACCATTTTAACGGCAATCGTTGGTGTTCTTTTATTCACAGCCGCTCCACAATTAATGCAAAGAAAAGCTTAATGCAAGTCCCTTCACATGAGTGGAGGGGCTTTTTTATCGTGAATAGCTCTTTTAGCACTTTGCAAAGTAGGAAAGCATACAATATTTAAAGCGTTTATCGTTATACGCATAAAAAGTTATGTTATATTAAAGAATAGATATTAGATGAAAGGGACGTTATACATGATTGTAAAAACGCAAGAAGAGATTGAAGCTTTTAAAAAAATAGGACGCATTTGTGCTGAAATTCGCGAAGCGATGAAAGCTGCAACAAAGCCAGGAGTTACAACACTTGAGCTTGATGAAATTGCTGGTCGCATGTTTGCAGAGGCTGGCGCTATTTCAGGACCAAAGGGAGAATATGATTTTCCAGGGTATACATGTATTAGTGTCAATGAAGAAGTAGCACATGGTATTCCAGGAAAGCGTGTTATTCAAGAAGGAGATATCGTAAATATTGATGTTTCTGGTTCTTTAAATGGCTATTTTGCTGACACAGGTATTTCATTTGTTGTGGGTGATGGCTATGAGGACAAAGAAAAGCTTTGCCGTGTTGCTAAAAGTGCCTTTGATCGAGCAATGACAAAAGTAAAGGCTGGATCTAAATTAAATCAAATTGGTAAAGCTGTTGAACGCGAGGCAAATGCTAATGGGTTAACTGTTATTATGAATTTAACAGGTCATGGCTTAGGTCAATCTTTACATGATGAACCAAACCATATTTTAAATTATTACGATGCATGGGATTCTACTATTATGAAAGAAGGTATGGTCCTTGCGGTTGAGCCATTTATCTCAGCAAATGCAGAGCATATCGTAGAAGCAGGTGATGGCTGGACATTCGTGACACCTGATAAATCACTTGTAGCTCAAATCGAACATTCAGTCATTGTAACAAAAGATAAACCAATTATCTTAACGTCATTAGACGAAGAATAGGATGCAATGAAAAAATCCTGCTAACCAAATTATTTTTGGTAGGCAGGATTTTTTTTAATAAAAAAAATGCCAACAAAGAGAACACCGCATAAAAATAAAGCGGCTGTAGTGACAAGTAGCTCATCAAAACCATTATGTATGGCGATTCCAATATAAGCCCAAATAAAAACACTTGGATACATAACATCAAAGTGATGGAAACGGATATGTAGCGCAATGGCTCCTCCTAAAGTAAGTAAAATCACTGCCCAAAGAGGCGTACTAAGACCAAAGCCGTTCCAACCATAAGCCGTTAACGTAAAGCTTGTATTTGTGATAAAAATAAATGTCATCCATGCTAAATAAATAGAGAAAGGAATACGACCAAACAAGGATTTGTTCTGAAGAGGGTACGTATTATACAACATAAACAAATACAAGACTAAGAGTAATGTAATGCCAAGAGAAACAATAAATAACTCATGGTGCCAGACATATATCATTAATGCTTGTAATATATTTATGCAACTAAAAAGCGCAGACTGTTTCAAAGTTGTCTTTTTCATGTTCATAACTAACCAATAACCGAGTAAAAAATAAATGATAATCCAAATTACATGACTTACACTAACTGGTGCAAATACTACAGAAAAACGATTAGCGATTTCTAGCGAAGATTGACCGTTGATGTTCACGAAAAAGGATGAAAAGGTTAGGATGATTGAGACAAGATAAGAGATTGTCATCATGATAAACCGAGGCATGTTTTCCTCTCCCTTCGTGTTAGATTGTATAGGGAAAAGACAAATAAGTATAGTACTGTCACTTTTTTTATTATAACGGAAATTTCCAACAATGTATCGTGTTGTTTTACTATTAATACCTACAATTTACCATGTCTGATAGGCATCCATATATTTCTTTAGTACAATAAGAATAGCCAAATAAAAGGAGTGAAGTTTCATGACACAAAATTTGAAGAATCTAGATCTAACTGTTGAACTAGACAAAAAGATGTATAAAAAGAAATTAAAAGTACTCCAATATGAAATGTTGAATGCACAACAATTTTTATTAAAAAACAAGATTGGCTTGATCTTGGTATTCGAAGGAATGGATGCGGCTGGTAAAGGTGGCGCTATTAAACGATTAATCGAACGTGTCGATCCCCGCGGTTATGTTGTACATCCTATTTCTGCCCCTCAAGCTCATGAATTACGCTACAATTATTTACAACGATTTTGGAGAAAATTGCCTCAACATGGGCAAATCGCTATTTTTGATCGCTCGTGGTATGGTCGCGTATTAGTAGAACGCATCGAAGGATTCGCAACAAAGGATGAATGGTCTCGTGCTTATGAAGAAATTAATAATTTCGAGAAGATTTTAACTGCAGGAGATTACATAATTATTAAGTTCTGGCTTCATGTTTCAGATGAGGAGCAATTAAAACGCTTTAAAGAACGTGAACAAAACCCTTACAAATCTTGGAAGTTAACAGCCGAGGATTGGCGCAATCGAGATAAAACACCTCAGTATATTGATGCAGCAAATGCGATGTTTGAAAAGACAGATAAAAAAGATGCACCATGGATCTTAGTCGCTGGAGATGACAAAAAGTATGCACGTGTTCAGGTGCTACAGGAAACTATTGCACACATTGAACGAGAGGCTCAAAGACGTGGTCTTCATTTAACAAATGTATTAGACAATACACAACTAGAAGATGCTGATTCCTCCAGCTTAGAAATAGTAAACGAGAAAAAGAAAGAACAAAAAACTAAATAATTAAATTGTGCTGCTATGACAATAAGACATAAGCTGTTTTGGTTGTAGCAGCCTGTTTTTTTACATACAATGAAATATAAATAGAGTTTATAGCCAATGTAACAAAGAGAAATGTATTGATTTTTATTGGAAGGCTAGTGTGGAGAAATGGTGCTTAAAATTTGGAATCTATTAAGAAAAAAGGGTGGGAATGTGGTAACAATAAAGGGGGAAAAATGCTACATCCGCACATTCCAAGAAAAAGATGCACGAAGTTTAACGGGCCTCGTAAGCCGTAATAAATACTTTTGGTCTATTTATGAGCCACTTCAAAGACCTGAATACTATACAGTCGATGCTCAATACAAAAAAATTCAAGAAAGTCTCTATTTAATGGAGTCAAAGCGTGAATTTACTTTTGGTATTTTTGAGCATGGTACAAATAATCTAATAGGGCATATTGCACTTTATGCTGTCAAACGCTTACCGTACTCGAGTGCATTTGTTGGCTATGCGATGGATGAGATTTATGTTGGAAAGGGCATTGTCACAGAAGCTGTGAATATGGTGGTCCGATTTGCATTTGAACAAATTGGTCTGCATCGTGTAGAGGCCTATGTATCGACACAAAATACTGCCTCCATGCGTGTATTAGAGAAGGCTGGATTCCAGCAGGAGGGTCTGCTAAGAAAGCTACTGTATATCAATGGTCATTGGATAGATCACTATATGTATGCACGTTTAGAGGATGAATAGAATAATAAGTGCCTATCTTCCACATAGTGAGGATAGGCACTTGTTCTTTTATTAATGTATCAAGAAATAATTTTATTGTTTATTTCCATCTTCAATTAAATCTAGATGACCTGTATTTGGATCAATTATTAAACCATGGACAGGTACGTCTTTTACCATTAATGGGTGATTACGAATTGTATCGACACTTTTCTTAACACTTGTTGCTACATCACCGAAACCTCGTAAAAATTCCTTTAAATCAAAACCAGAATATTCCAACATTTTAATTGTTTCTGGATCTATGCCTCGTTGTACCATTTCGCTAAGCATGGCATCAGGATCAACCGCACTCATACCACAGTCATAATGACCAACAACATACACTTCATCAGCTTGTAGGCCATAGACAGCGACTAATAAACTACGCATAACTGCACCGAAAGGATGGCTCACTAACGCACCAGCACTTTTCACTATTTTTACATCGCCATTACGCAAATTCATCGCTTTTGGTAAAAGCTCTACAAGACGAGTATCCATACAAGATAAAACAACAATACGTTTATCAGGATATTTCGTAGTGATGAATGGCTCATATTTTTTTTCTTGTACAAACTCTTTGTTAAATTCTAGAATATCTTGTAACATTGTCATGAATATTGCTCCCTTCCTTACAAAAAATATTGTAGAGCAAAATTTTCAATATGCAAACAATAAAGACTTTATTCAGATAATTTTTACAATAAAGGAGCAGTTTCATACGCTTTAGTAGATGAAATACCTTGTAAGCTATAAAAAAACAGCTACCTATAATAGTAGCTGTTTTTTACACATTAAAATTTTTCGTTTGGCTTTGGATCTACAGTTACTGAAGACTTGCTATCTAAACCAACTTGTAGGTAGTGGATGAAGAATCCCGTTGAAATTAATAAAACTGCTGAAAAGCCAAGAACAGTTGTAATGAACATTATTAGAGCTCCTCTCTACTTAAATGATCTACTAAAATTCCCTAAAACAATTATACAATAGGTTACTAGGAAAATCTAAGGATAATTTATGACAACCTTAACATACTTAGCCTAGAATACTATTAGTAGGAATGGATTATTTAGAATGCCCAATTTCCATCACGGAATATCGGGTCTATTTGATCATCATGTGTTATTCCATCTATATTCATTTTGGTAGAGCCAATCATAAAGTCTACATGTGTCAAGCTTTGATTGAGACCATGTGCACTTAGTTCCTCAGAAGTCATTTCTTTGCCGCCCTCAATGCAAAAAGCATAGGCACTACCAATGGCAAAATGATTGGATGCATTTTCATCAAACAATGTATTGTAAAATAATAGGTCGGATTGTGAAATAGGTGATTGATGTGGTACTAATGCTATTTCACCAAGGTAATGAGCACCTTCATCTGTTTCAATAAGAGAAGCTAAAATTTCTTGGCCTTGCTCCGCCTTGACGTCAATGATTCGACCATCTTTAAATGTTAATGTGAAATTATCTATAATATTGCCGCCATAGCTTAAAGGTTTAGTGCTTGATACATAACCATTAACACCTGTTTTTAGCGGTGCTGTAAAAATTTCTTCCGTTGGCATATTGGCCATAAATGTTTGGC
This sequence comes from Lysinibacillus sp. BSL11, assembly GCF_052928325.1. Taxonomy (NCBI): domain Bacteria; kingdom Bacillati; phylum Bacillota; class Bacilli; order Caryophanales; family Bacillaceae; genus Lysinibacillus; species Lysinibacillus sp. BSL11. Next base: position 88,096 of record NZ_JAVGCX010000016.1, read on the forward strand.
CTTGTGTACTTATGCTACTACCCCCTGTCCACACATGGTGTGGAGGCAGCTCAATTGTTAAATCTGTGCCTGGCGCAGTATAGTGTAGTGACTTAAATTGCTTTGCATTTAAATAATCAGCTTTGCTATGTAATTCCTGATCATGGGCATGCCAAGCTTCAACAGGATTTTCAAGGTCTATACGTGTGGCTGCAAAGATAGCTTCCCATAATGCATCCATTTGCTGTTCTACTGGAAGGTGAGGAAAGACCTTTGCTGCCCAAGCTTTAGATGGAGCAGCAATGACAGACCAGCTAAACTTATCTGCTTGTAACCATTGATAATAGTTGGCAAGTGCTTGGCCAGATGCTTTTTGGAATGCCATGATTCTATCACGCTCAATACCTTTTAATAAATCGGGATTTTGTGAGCTAATGCTTAAGAAAGCAGCACCATGTTCAGCTAACCATTCACGTTCCTGCACTTTCCAAGGTGGGAAGAAATCAAATGAGTCTTTTGGTGCCCCTTCATAGCGAGCACGTACAAGTTCATCATCGGATATATCGACAAAAACTTGTTTAGCACCATTTTTATAGGCAATTTTAGTAATTATTTGTGCGAGTTTTAGGTTATCAGTCGAACAGCTTATATAAAGATACTGATCTTTTTGGATATTTACTCCTACTTTCACCGCTAACTCGGCATATTTTAGTAATTTTGTGTCAAACGATAATAACAAAATCATATCCCCTTTCAATTTAAGACAGTTAAGTGTAATATTCTTAATTCAATATAATCAAAAATGGTCGAAATGTGAATAAAAAGCATTAATTACATCGAAAAATATATGAAATACATTTATACTAGGAATATATATATTTAAAATATGGAAAAAAAGACGAAATAACATTAGATAGTAGATTTGGAGGTTCTAGAATGGATAAGTCGTCGATTATAGGGTTAATACTTGCTTTAGTAGCACTATTAACAGGGATGGTAATGAAGGGTGTAAGTTTATCTGCATTTTATAACCCAGCAGCTATCCTAATTATCATTTTTGGTACTATTTCCGCAGTAACAATTGCCTTTCCTATGCAGGAGTTAAAGCGTGTGCCGAAGCTATTTAAGATTCTTTTTAAAGAAACAAAATTAGCAAATGATATAGAGATTATTAAAATGTTTTCACAATGGGCTGACTTAGCTCGTCGCGAAGGGCTATTAGCACTTGAAAGTAAGGCCTCAGAGATTGAAGATCCATTTTTGAAAAATGGCCTTACATTAGCAATTGATGGTCAAAATGCTGACTACATACGTGATGTCTTAACAGAAGAAGTAGAAGCGATGGAAGAGCGACATACTAGTGGAGCAGCTATTTTTACACAAGCAGGTACATATGCACCTACTTTAGGGGTTCTTGGTGCAGTAGTAGGGTTAATCGCCGCATTGGCTGATATGAATGATATCGAAAAGCTAGGACATGCTATCTCAGCTGCATTCATGGCTACATTACTCGGTATCTTTACAGGGTATGTTTTATGGCATCCATTTGCGAACAAGCTAAAACGTAAATCTGCTTTAGAGGTAAAACAAAAGAGAATGATGATTGAGGGTATCCTTTCAGTATTAGAAGGGGAGGCTCCACGTGTAATTGAACAGAAACTATCATCATACTTAACGATGGAAGAACGTCGTCAAATTTCTGGTGAAAGCGGGGCGGGTGGCCTTGGCAAAGAAAGCTAAGAAAAAAAAGCATGATGAACATATTGATGAATCTTGGTTAGTGCCATACGCAGATATTTTAACTTTGCTGCTAGCCGTATTCATTATTTTGTTTGCCTCAAGTTCAGTCGATCAAGAAAAGCTAGAAAGAATGTCGGCAGTTTTTAATCAAGTCTTTGATGGTGGAACTAGTTTTCTAGAGCAACCTGCACCAGTGCCTACTCCGAATGCAGATAGCGACCAAACGCCACAGCAAAACTCTGCCTATTTAAAGGATCAACAGGAGTTAGCTGAAATAAAAGATAGTGTCGATAATTTTATTGCAGTCAATGAAATGGAAGATCAGTTTGCCACAGAAATGACGGATGAAGGGTTGCTTGTCACAATCCGTGATAGTATTTTATTCGATCCAGGGCAGGCAACAGTTAAACCTGAGTACGTCCCTATTGCCAAAGAGCTATCAACTATGCTGGAATCTGATCCAGCTCGAAATATTGTCATCACAGGTCATACAGATAATGTGCCAGCAGGTCCGAATTTTACATCGAATTTTCAGTTATCTGTAATGCGTGCAACTAAATTTTTAGAACTGCTTATTGAAAGTAATGACAAATTAGATCCTACGCGCTTTAGTGCAAAAGGAAACGGTGAGTATCGTGCAATTGCACCAAATGACACAGCCGAAGGACGCGCAAAGAATCGTCGTGTAGAAGTATTAATTCAACCATTAGTTACTGAGGATGGTTCAGAAACTTAGAGTACACAGTAATAAAAAGCTATTAGCAACAGACAAATGTCTTAGGCTAATAGCTTTTCGTTTTACCTATTTTCGTAAAGATCCTAATTCAGCAACAATCGCTTGCATTTCGCTTGGACTAAAAGTTTCTCTTTTCATAACCATTTCATATAGATACACTAAATCTTCATAATTTGCTTCATCGAAGTTTTCTGATTTCATTGCATCGACATTCACCATACGAAGCTTGTCCTTCATTTGATCAACCATATACATAACGTTTTCTTTAGATGGAACTGATAAATCCATTTTTTACCCTACCTTTCGTAATCCTCGCACATATCATTTCATTGAATAAAAAAAATGTCAACTCCGTATTTGGGCATTGCTTTAAAAATAGACTGTTATTGGGTAGAATAAGTGCAGAAGACTGTTTATTTATGAAATAATAGGGAATATGCAACTATACAAGCAGGGGGTTTTAATATGGGTCAAAGTAAATTATTAGCATCTATTGTAGCAGGAGCAGCAGTAGGAGCAGCATTAAGTATGTTAGATCGCGCTACACGAGAAAAAACAATTGCCTCAACTAAAAAGATGAAGGAAGCCGTCTCATATTATGCAGCAAATCGAGAAGAATTGCAGGTGTTGGTAGAGGAAAAGGTACTCGCGGCAAAGGTGCTTTGTGAAAGTGTGTCAGATAATGTCAACACTATTGCTGAAAAGGTGGATGAATTTAAGGATTTACCTTCCACGATACAGGGAATGATTGAAGATACGAAATCAGCCTTTACTTTACCTCATAAGGAGTAAAGGGCGTTTTAGGAGGAATTGTATGGAAAAGAATAAAGCAACATTGCATAACGCTTTTGGGTTTGTAAAATCGTTTGTCTCTCCAGAGGAGGGAGCGATTGATATTATGACATCCAAAGGCTTTATCCAAGATTTAATAGGTCGGCTCAAGCGTGTTGAAATATCTGCGCTTGCTGCACAATTGGCTTATTTCTTTTTACTATCGTTCTTCCCCTTACTTATTTTCTTGGTGACACTATTACCATATCTTAACTTAGAAACCACTCAGGTCTATTCATTTTTAGTGAATATCTTACCTGATGAAGTGTATAAGCTTATTGAAAATACACTGAATGAAATTTTAACTAATCGCAACAGTAGTTTACTGTCCATTGGGGTTTTAGGTACTATTTGGTCTGCATCTAAAGGCATTAATGCATTACTTCGTGCTTTAAATAAAGCCTATGATACAGAAGGGAGAGCAGGCATATTAGATAGGGGTTTATCACTTGTTTTTACAATCGCTCTCGTTATTGTTATTGCCGTTGCGCTCTTATTACCGGTCTTTGGTCAGCAAATTGGGCATTTCCTATTCTCGATCGTCGGAATAGAGGAGCAATTTGAATCTGTTTGGCATAGATTAAGATGGTCAATCCCGCCATTATTGATTTTCATCGTATTAATGGGCATTTACTGGTTTGTGCCAAATACAAGTCCTCGTTTGAAAATAATGGGCGTATGGCCAGGAGCGTTATTTGCCACGCTTGCTTGGTTAGCAGTCACATATGGTTTCTCTTTTTATATTAATAATTTTGCAAATTATTCTGCTACATACGGTAGTATTGGTGGCGTCATTATTTTAATGCTCTGGTTATATTTTACGGGAATCATTTTAATCTTTGGTGGCGTATTAAATGCTACAATGCAGAAAAGAGCACTTCAAAAGGAAATTCGTCGATAATGAAATGATCATTCATTAACAAGAGCCTCGCTAAACTCCTAAAGAGTAGCGAGGCTCTTTTTACTTGATTTTACCTGATTAAATGCATCAAATATTCAATAAAAGCCTCAGCGCATGTCGCAGGAAGAGTAGCTTCAAGCAAGCTGGACGCAATTATGCTGAGGTTTAATTGATGTTAAACATTTTTATTGAGCATACGTAAACCATTTAGAATAACTAGAATTGTACTACCTTCATGACCGATTACGCCTAAAGGCAAGTCGACAACTTGTAAAAAGTTAGAGGCGATTAATAAGACAATAACCCCGATAGAAAAGAAAATATTTTGTTTCACAATACGTTGCATTTTGCGTGATAAACGAACAGCATAGGCGATTTTTGATAAGTCATTTTTCATTAGCACGACATCCGCTGTTTCAAGCGCCACGTCTGTGCCTTCACCCATCGCTATGCCAGTAGTTGCTGTAGCCAATGCAGGGGCATCATTAATACCGTCGCCGACCATACCAACAAATTGATGCTGTGTAAGTAGGCGTTTCATTTCAGTTACCTTCGTTTCTGGCAAACATTCTGCGACGAATTCAGTAACGCCAGCCTCCTTCGCGATAACTTTGGCTGTTTTTTCGTTGTCGCCTGTAAGCATCACCACTTGAATACCAAGCTCTTTTAATAATGTAACAGCTTTCTTAGCTTCGGAGCGTACAGTATCTTTTAATGCTGTTAATGCAACAATACCGTGTTGATCACGAATGAAAATAACTGTTTTTCCCTCTGCTGCAAGTTTAGTTACAGCATTATTTGCAAAATTGTTAGCAAGTTGCACATCAACAAATTCTGGTTTGCCTACTTGATACTCCTTGTTTTGAATCGTTCCTTTAATACCCCAGCCAGGAATATCTTCAATAGTTGCTTGTGGTAGTATGTCGATTCCTTCAGCCTTAGCATAGGAGGTAATCGCTTGGGCAAGGGGATGATTGGATTGAGATTCAATTCCTGCAAGAATTGCTAAAGCCGTATCACGTTCTACTCCATCACGGACAATAAAATCTGTAACAACTGGTTTTCCTTGCGTTAAAGTACCTGTTTTATCGACAGCCAATGCACGTAACACACTAAGATGCTCTAAATGTAAACCACCTTTAAATAGCACACCATTTTTTGCACCATTTGATATAGTAGCGAGTGTTGCAGGCATAATGGAAGCAACGAGTGCACAAGGTGAAGCAACCACTAATAACACCATTGCTCGGTAAAAGGTTGTTGTCCAGTCCCAGCCGAGTAAGAAGTGAGGAAGAACCATCATAATGGCAACACCAAGTAAAACAAATTTTACATAAGTCCCTTCAAACTTTTCGATGAATTGTTGAGAGGGGGATTTTTCACTTTGGGCACTTTGAACGAGCTGTATAATTTTTTGGAAAAGGGTCTCTGAATTCGCCTTTGTCATTTCCATAGTAATAGCACCATTTAAGTTGACTGTGCCTGCAAAAACTTCGTCCCCTTCGCTTTTTGAGATTGGCAGTGGCTCTCCGCTAATAGCTGACTCATCAATAGAAGATTGGCCTTTAAAAATAATGCCGTCTGCTGGAATTCGTTCACCCGGTTTAATCAATAAATGATCCCCGATTTGTAATGTGGAAACTGATACTTTCATAGGCTCAAATCCGCCACGCACTAACCAGGCTTCTTCGGGCTGTAAATTCATAAGGGCAGATATTTCGCGATGACTTTTATTCATCGCATACGTTTCAAGTGCACCACTTACTGCAAAAATAAATATTAGAATGGCTCCCTCTGTCCAATAGCCAATTGCAGCTGAGCCAATTGCAGCTAATACCATCAACAGCTCAACATTTAGCTTTCGCTCTACTATGGTCTCTTCAATGCCTTCTTTTGCTTTCGCGAAACCACCTACACAAAAGGCAATTAAATATAGTAGAACAGAAGCCGTTGTTTGTCCATTTGTGTCTAAACGCCATGCTAGTAAGATGAAAATTCCAGCCATTAATGCGGCAATTAGTTCTGCATGTTCTTTTACTTTCTCAATTACTCTTATATTTTCTCGATTAGAGTATTCCATCTCTATCCCTCCTGATAATGAAAATCAATATCAAAACCTTTATAAAATAGCATTGTTTTGAGCTGTTTAATTGAAAATGGATTTCAATTACCATCTCTTTTATTTAGAATTATTATAACAAAGGAATTTATAAAAATAAAGTAGGAAGTTTGATGGAGATTTTTAAACAATTTGCAAAAGGATTGAAAAAAGCACAGTCTATTCACTAGGAATATTCTGTGCCTTACAAAATTGTGCAATAAAACGAGTTACTACTGCTATCTATTATTTAATTAGAAGACTCTTTCTGCATGCAAAGCAAGTTTTTCTAATGATGATTTATCCACATCTGCATGTAGTGAGTTACCATGTGAATCCATTGTCACAACTGCTGTAAATTTTTCAACATTTAAGTGCCACATAGCTTCAGGAATACCGAATTCCATTAAATCAACACCATCAACGCCTTTAATACAGTCCGCATAGTATTGTGCTGCTCCACCGATTGCATTCAAGTAAACGCCACCATGCTCATTAAGCGCTTTTAATGTTTTTGGTCCCATCCCACCTTTACCAATAACAGCACGGATACCGAATTTTTTCATGATATCGCCTTGATAAGGCTCCTCACGAATTGAAGTAGTTGGACCAGCTGCTTTCACTGTCCAATTGCCATCTTCATCCTTAGCCATTACAGGTCCACAGTGATAAATAACTTGTCCATTTAAATCAACTGGTGCATCGTGGCTCATTAAATGGTGGTGGATGGCGTCACGGCCAGTATACATACGACCAGTAATAGAAACGACATCACCAACTTTTAATGAACGAATTTGTTCTTCAGTAATTGGCGCAGTAAGTTCTACTACATCTGTAGTTGTATCTTCTGTTGTAGCAGCTACTTCATTCTCTTTGAAGGTAATTTTTTCACCTTCTTGATAGTGCCAATTCAAAATTTCGCCAGTTTGAGGATCGATGTCCACAGCCATACGACGGTAAGCCCAACAATTATATGCTACTGATACATAGAAAGAGGCAGGAATACGGTGCATTACGCCAATTTTACAGCCTAATAATGTTGCTTCACCACCGAAGCCCATTGTACCGATACCAAATGTGTTAGCCGTTTTAACCACATACTCTTCTAATTTAGCAAGATCTGCATTTGGATTTGTATCTTCAACATGGCGGAATAATTGCTCTTTTGCTAAATCATAGCCAGAAGAACGGTCTCCACCAATACCTACACCAATGAAACCAGCAGAACAGCCTTGACCTTGTGCTTGGTATACAGAGTGTAAAATACATTTACGAATACCATCTAAGTCACGCCCTGCACGACCAAGACCTTCTAATTCACATGGTAGACTGTATTGAATGTTTTTATTTTCACAGCCGCCACCTTTGAGAATTAACTTAATTGTAATGTAATCTTTTTCCCATTGTTCAAATTTCATTACTGGCAAACCATCACCAAGATTATTACCACTGTTTGCACCAGATAGTGAATCCACCGCATTAGGACGTAATTTTGCATCTGCAGTTGTATCATTGATTGCTTTTTTGATTGCAGCTTTAATTTCTAATTGATTTACGCCAACAGGAGTATAAATTTTGAAAGTTGGTAGCCCTGTATCCTGACAAATTGGTGACACGTTATCTTCTGCCATAATAATATTATTTGCGATTGTGTCTAAGCTCATTGCTGCACGAGTACCAGCATTTTCAGCTTCTTTTGCTTTTTTAATAGCACGACGTACATCCTTAGGTAAATTCGTAGATGTTTCAGTAATTAAATCGTAAAGACTCTTCTCCAAATTTTGTAGATTCATTGGTATTGCCCCCCATAGAAAAATTGATTATTTCCACGTTACATTATACTCTTTTCAACTAATGAAAAAAAGAGTCCTTATCTGAGACTGCTAAATTAAAGCATATTTTAATAATATAGAAGGAGAGTATTGATTTTGTAGAACGTTTGTTCTAAAATAGAATAAATCCAATATTAGGAGGAACTTGCATGGCTGCTAAAACTTTACTTGAATTACCAGAAGCATTCGAGCAATATAGACCATTAATAGAAGGGACAATGAAGCCTGTTGTAATGGTTAATACGGAGATAAGTAAAACAACTTTATTTCAAAGTAAGTTTGCAGGAGATCCTTATTTCCCATTGGGTATGGAATATCCAAAAAATATGAAGGGACAACCGTTGAAGTTATTAGCTCAAATTAACTTTGCAGAGGTTCCTATGCATTTACCCAATTTCCCAGAAGAGGGAATATTGCAGTTTTATATTGATGGTTATGACGATGTTTTAGGAATGGATTTTGATAATGGACAAAATCAAGAAGGCTTTCGTGTAATATTTCATGAACAAGTTATGCAAGATGAAGCACAGCTTATTCAAGATTTTTCTTTTATCGAAATAGATGATGAGGAATTATATTTTCCTGTCGAGCGTGAAATGGCATTATCCTTTACTACAGGCGTTGAGCCGATGTCGATTGATGATTTTAGAAGCAATGACAAGTATGCTAGCATCTTAAAAGCTTTGGAGGATGACGAAGCATTAGAAGACAGCTTCTATGATGCTATGACGGGTGATGGTCATAAAATTGGAGGGTATCCATTCTTTACGCAAGAAGATCCTCGAGCATATGGAGATTATAAAGATTCAATCATTATGCTGTTACAGATTGATAGTGTTGACGACAATATTCTTTGGGGCGATTGTGGCGTTGGCAATTTCTTTATCACAGAGGAAGAGTTAATGAATAAAGATTTTAGCAAGGTTCTTTATAATTGGGATTGCCATTAAAAAACAAGCGAGCACACGATGCTCGCTTGTTTTTTATTCATTATTGTTCACGAGCTTGAAATTGCTCCATTTTGTCCTCTAAATCATCCATCATTTGGATTAAGCGATCAATATCTTCTAACTCAGCTGTTTCAGGATCAAGGGCATCTAATACTTCTAGAAACATCTCAAGACGCTCTTTTAAATAGGTTACTTGTTGCTCTTTATCAGTGATTGGCTTTGACATTCGTACACCTCATTTCATCCCTTTCATCGTAGCCGATTTGAGCTTAAATTTCAATGTTTAGGGAAACACCTAGGACTAAGAGATTAATTTTAAAAAAACAATAGACAGAATATTTACAATATTGAGGATGTATGTTAAAGTTGTTTTAAGATAAAGTAAAGGAGCTGATTGAAAAAAGTCATCTGACCAACGCTAACTCGAAAAGGAGGGAGTTTAAACAAGTAATCGGTAATATTCAAAAGCCGAAAATCGTGTTTATACAATTAAATGAGGATAAGTATTAGTTAAGCCTTAGCGTAAAATCACATGTGGTGAGCGCTAAGGCTTTTTGGTATGCTGTTCTTTGGAAGAATGACTAGTTATTGGAGGAAAAAATGACGTACTTCTCAGATTACAGCACAAAAAGATTTACCATTTTAGTAGTAATTGTATCCATATCAGGCTTTTCACAAGGGATGCTATTACCGCTTATTTCGATAATATTTGAACGTGATGGGGTATCCTCTGCATTGAATGGCTTGAATGCAACAGGCTTATACATAGGAACACTGCTGATTTCACCATTTATCGAGCAGCCGTTACGCAGATGGGGCTATAAACCGATTATTTTAATTGGTGGAGCTCTAGTTTTTGCGTCTTTACTTGCATTTCCTCTATGGAAAAGTGTGACCTTTTGGTTTGTCCTTCGTTTATTAATTGGTGTAGGCGATCATGCCTTGCATTATGCGACACAAACATGGATTACTAGTACAGCAGATCATAAAAGCTTAGGAAAGGGAATGGCCATCTATGGCTTATCATTTAGCATAGGTTTTGCTGTTGGACCACTTATGGTGAAGCTCATTGAAATTGCTGAAGCGCTACCGTTTATCGTATCTTCAATCATGTGCCTATTTGCATGGTCCTTTGTATTTCTCTTGCAAAATGAAAAGCCTGAGCGTTTAACAGGTGACTTAAATGCCAGAGGATGGCAACGGTATAAACTGGCTATTTTATTTGGGTGGATTGCCTTTTTAGGCCCCTTTGTCTATGGTTTTCTGGAATCTTCACTAAATGCCTTGTTTCCTGTCTATGCATTACGCAAGGGCTTTGAAGTCGGCATGATTCCTATCATTTTATCTGTGTTTACATTTGGTGGTATTTTAACGCAAGTGCCGCTTGGTGCACTAGGAGATAAAGTAGGGAGAAGGAATATTTTGATGATTGGGTCATTTGGTGGCGCAATTATTTTCGCTATTGCAAGCTTTTTAGAGCATTCACAATTCGCTGTGGCTGTCGCATTTTTCTTAACGGGTACGCTGGTTGGCTCGATGTTTTCTTTAGGGATTACATTTATGGCTGATTTGACACCAAAGGAGCTACTGCCTACGGGGAATTTACTTTGCGGAATTGCTTTAAGTATTGGTAGCTTAACAGGGCCATTTTTAGGTGGGGTTTATTTAGAATATGTAAAAAATTATAGCTTCCTTTTACTTGTGGCAATGCTTTTGTTAGCCGTTGCAATCGTTTTACTTATATTTGGACGCCACAAGCATCAACACCCAATGATGGCTAAATAAAAAGAGCGGGGCTCATCTCCCGCTCAAAAAACAAAAAAACGCCCAGCAAATCCGTGCTGTTATGGCGTTTTTTGCGTAACAAGGATGTTCCGTCCAAGTTACATAGGTTTGGCACCTAGAAAATTATTATACAGACATGTTCTAATGAAAGCAATAAAAATTAAAATGGATATTTTTGGACATTATCCATCTTTCTATTTATAATAAAAGAACACTGGCTTAAAGAGGAGGTTTTTGTCATGACAGAAATGAAAAAACTATCTATCCACCGTGCTTTAACAGAATTAAAAATGCTGACTCTACGAATTGAAGCAGCAACAAATGAGGTTAGCGCAGTCGTAGCTAATCGAAAAAGCAATCGTAAAATTAATGGTGTAGACATTCCTGAATATGAAAAACAAATGCAAGCATCCTATGATAAAGTGGTAGGTTTAATTTCCTATCGAAATAAAATAAAGGCGCTAGTTGTGCAGTCCAATGCAAACACAAAGGTGATGGTAGGCAAAGAGGAAATGACTGTAGCGGAGGCAATTGAACGGAAACAATCTATTCAATACGAAAAGAATTTGCTAGAAGTTATACAACATCAGCATCGTTCAGCTATCAATTCGGTTGCCAAAGAAAATGATGCATTACCTGCAAAGCTGGAAACCTATTTAGTTAACATATTGGGCAATAAAGATAAACAATCACCAGAGGAAGTCAAATTACATACCGAAACATTTATGAAAAGAAATGAGTTTGAAATCATTGATCCCCTAAATGTTAAACAACAAATTGAGAAATTGAGCAATCGGATTGAAGAATTTGAATCAGAGGTTGACGCTGTCTTATCAGAGTCGAATGCCACAACCTTTATTGAAGTACAAGTTTAACAAGATTTGCATGTCCTAGCGAAAATGGAAAACGAAAAGTCGCTCGCGCTTCAAGGCATGTGTGCGAGTTAAAACGTAAAACATGCCTTACTCCAATGGTAACTTTCAACTAAACTGATTTGAAAGCTCAAAGGTAAAAGGTGAAAGTACAAAGCTTACGTTTGAAAGTTCTTTGGATAAAAGCTGAAAATTTAACATTTAATAATCATGTAAATCCTGGGTTATTGGTTAAGGTATCGACTTTTCTGGACCATCCATCATCCACCAGGCAGCTTGTGCTGTGCATTAGAAAAAGGACGTTTCTATAAGAAACGTCCTTTTTCATACTGATGTGTTTTTACAACATTGGTTTTAAGCTTTGATTAATAATATATTGTAAAATCACAGTTGGTAAAGATTATTTTAATGTTTAATTTGACGATTATCAATCGATTCCTTGTTATCCCAAACGAATGTGGTAACAGAGAGACAGTCTTTCATAATATTTTTATAATTCTAAGATGCTATTAAAGTGACTGGAGAATTTGCATCACCTTACTAGGTTCTATACGTTTTTTATAGTCTGCCTCCACGCTAGCTAAACGGATGATTCCTTCTTTATCAATTACATAAGTAGCGGGTACGGGAAGTTCCCAAGAATGATCGCCATTAAATGTTTCGAGTGAAATATCGAGCGATCTGTAGATAGGATAGACATACTCAGGTAATTTAAATTTAAGCTTATATTTTTCAGCTGTTTTATTTTGCAAGTCACTTAAAACATGAAAATTTAATTCGTTCTTGTCTTGCACAGATGCAGAATAGTTTGAGGTTTGCGGGCTAACCGCAATCAATTGGCCTCCAATTGCCTTAATGTCCTCATTCATTCGCTGGTATGCTTTTAACTCAAGGTTACAAAATGGACACCATATACCGCGGTAAAATATAAGAACAACTGGACCTTTCAAAATTTCTTCAGACAATGTTATCTTTTGACCTGTAGAATTCACTAAAGTGAAGTCAGGCGCTTTGACGCCAGCTATTAAACCCCTACCCGAATCAGATATTCGTATATCATGTATCGTTTTTTCGAATATATCTAGCACTTCCTTTGACAGCATCTCTTCCATATGTGTAGCTGCTATATCTAATTCTCGTTGCAATTTTTGAAATGGTGTGTTTTCCATTATCTCATCTCCATATCGTATATATTTTGTATATAGTTATACGATACATTTTTTTCTTGGAGGAAGATGTAATATTGTTTACAACTCATTTTAAAAATGTCTATGTTACTTGATACTATCCTGCATTTTTTCAGCCTATGAAATGTTTCTCTCCAAAAGCTTTTTTCGATGGATATAGATTGTTTTAAATCCTGTCTTAATGACTTCTTCTTTAACAAGCTCTTGTAAGACCCCAGTTACAGCTTCTCTGGTTGCACCAACTAAATTGGCGATTTCTTGATGTGAGAGAGGCAAATCTATTTTGTAATATTCATTATCGCCAGTAAGTCCAAACTGATCCGAGAGCTTAATAAGTGCATATAAAACTTTGTCATGTAGTTTCCCAAGAGCTAGATTTTGCGTTAATTGACTCATATCGATAATTCGATTACTTAGTACTTTTAATAATGTCATCATAAATTGAGGCCGCTGAATTAAAAAACCTTCAAATCTTTCCCTATTCATCAAACAAATGTGGCTTTCCACTATCGTTTCAATATAATTATCTCGAGTACCAAATGAAATGATATCCATTTCCCCAAATACATTACCTTCGTTAAGTATATCCGAAGTAAATTGCTTACCTTGAGCATTTACTTTATACAGGCGCAACTTCCCCTTTTTAACAAAGTAAAGTCCCTCCGAAAAAGTTTCCGGTGTTTGAATAAAAGTGTTTTTCGGAAAGGTTGTTATTAAAGTTAATTGTTCCATTTCTATTAAATCTTCCATCGAGAGCGAATTAAGCAGATTAAATTGTGATAAGTATTGAATGTTATCCATTTTTCCTCCTTAAAATTGCATGGGCCCAACAAGACTATAACATAATGTAAACACATTGAAATCAATCGTGAATCGGTGACATCACTCAATATTTTTTATTTTGTTCTTCAGATGTTTAGCTATTTTTTCTTAGACAATAAAACTTTAGAAAAGACTATCAAAAAAGAAAAAAGCGCAGTCTACAATATGCAGACTGCGCCTAATCAAGGTCACCAAAATTTACAAAGTAAATATCATTTTCGATGTTCAGTTTTAAGAACCATAGAGCAAACGCATTCCACCTGCGCAGTCTGTGCGAACATATCAACGGGTTGAATATATTCAACATCATAAAGCTTCGTTAACTGTTGTAAGTCCTTTGCCAAAGTGGATGGGTTACAGGAGGTATAAACAAAACGTTTAGGTTTTAGTTTAAGGACTGTTCGAATAAATTCTGGTGCTAGTCCTGTACGTGGTGGATCTACCGTAATCACATCAGGAGTAAATCCTTCCTTGCGCCATTTCGCTAGGACACTTTCCGCTGTACCGACTGCATATTTCGTATGTTTGAAGCCATGGTTTCGAGCATTTTTACGAGCATCCTGAATACTTTCAGGAATGACATCCATTCCACGAACTTCCTTCGCTTTATCTGCTAACCATAATCCAATTGTGCCAACGCCACAGTATGCATCAACCACTGTTTCTTTTCCCGTTAAAGCAGCAGCCTTTTTAATTTCATTATATAGATGAACTGTTTGTGTTGGATTTAGTTGGAAGAAGGCGCGGGCAGATAAATCAAAAGCCAATTCGCCAAGCTCTTCATGAATGGTTTCTTTGCCATCAAGTACAACAGTTTCATCACCGAAGATTAAGGATGTTTTTTCACGGTTAATATTTTGTGCAATGGATACAATACTCGGATCAATTTTTTTAATACGTGTAATCAATTCAGCTAAATGAGGGATTTCTTTCCTTGTTGTGACAAGGACGACTTGTGTTTCCCCAGTACGAATACCTGTACGTACAACAATCGTACGCACTAAACCATCTAGCGTACGACCATCGTAAATAGTGATATTTAGCTTTTGCAAAATTTTTCGAGTAGCAACTGTGATTTTAGAAGTACTTGGGTGCTGAACAAGGCAATCATTAATGTTTAACAGTTTATTACTTCCTTCAGCAAATAAACCTGCGTAAACACGCTTGCCTTCTTTACGTACTTGGAATTGGCTTTTATTACGATAATGCCAAGGATCATCCATACCAAGGGTTTTTCGCACTTCAATTGTTTCGAGTAAAGGTTTGGCATAGCGCTCTAATGCTTGTATAACAATGTCTCGTTTTTCTATTAGCTGTTTTTCATAGGTCATATGCTGAAGCTGGCAGCCGCCGCACTCATTGTACACTGGGCAAGGTGCTTCCTGACGATGTTTTGAAGCTTTACGAATGGCTAAAATTTCTGCTTCAGCAAAATTACGTTGTGTTTTTGTTACTTGAGCTGTGATCTCTTCACCAGGAATGGCTCCTTTTACAAATATCACATTACGTTTATAAAAACCTACACCTTCACCATTAATGCCTAGCCTTTTTATTGTCAGTGGGAATTTTTGTCCCACGGTCATTGTTGTTTGCTGCGTCAAACGTTCCACGTCCCTGCTCTATATTGTCATCTCCCCATTATAGCGAAGGAGCAGGCGATTGCAAAGCAACAGGAAAATCTTCATATTCTAATACTAAATCGTCAAGCGATAAGAAAGTATAACCTTGCTTTTTAGCTTCTGCAATAAACATTGGTAATGCTTCGGCATTATCCTGTGCTACTGTATGCATTAAAATAACAGCACCAGGATGCAGTTGTTCCATAAGTGCATTATAAGCATAATCTGCACCACGACGCTCATCCTTCATCCAATCCTTAAAGGCCACAGACCAGAAAATATGGCGATAACCTTCTGCATTGCCCACCTCTAGCACTTTTGCATTAAAAATTCCTTCAGGTGGACGAGCATATGTTGTACGATCGATGCCTGTCAATTCACGTAACTTGCCATCGAACTTTTGCCATTCTGCACGCATGCCATCTGGCGAAAGTCGAGCCATATTAGGGTGACCATAGGAGTGATTCCCGATAGTATGACCATCCTTCACCATGCGTTTCACTAAATCGCTAGCACTGTCTAAGTAATGGCCTGTTAAAAAGAAAGTAGCAGGTACATTTTCTTTTTTCAATGTATCCAAAATACTTTCAGTAAAGCCGTTTTCATAGCCATTATCAAATGTTAAATAGGCAATTTTTTTATCTGCCTTCCCTTTATAAATCGCACCATATTTGTCGAGTAACTGATCGAGCTGTGCTCCTGCCTCTGCCTGCTCACCGTTTTTAGCGCGTTTAAAGCCCCAATGGTGTTCATCAGAACCAGCAGCAAAAAATGGATTAAAGCTAATTCCTGCGGCAATAATAAAAGTAGCAATTACCGCACCAACAATATGTTGTTTCCACATAAAAAACGCATCCTTTCTTTTTCATTAGAATGCGTAATTATTAAAAAATTATCCAACTTAATTTTTTCTAATTTTGAGCCTTTAACAAATTTTCAAGTGCTTGCTTTAGATAAGGGTATTTAAATATAAAATGTTGTTGTTCTAATAGGGTTGGTAGCACTTGTTGTCCTTCTAAAACAAGTGTGCTTTGTTCGCCGAGAGCTAAACGCATCGCAAAGCTAGGAACAGGCAGCCAATGACGTCTGCCCATGACTTCTGCAATCGTTTGACCAAATTCCTTCATTCTCATCGGATGCGGTGCTGTTATATTAAATGGTCCATGAATATTTTCATTTGTAATAGCGAAATAAATAGCACGTGCTACATCCTCAATATGTACCCATGAAAGCCATTGCTCTCCAGAGCCAATCGTGCCACCTATATGCATTTGATAAGGCAATAGCATTGGTGGAAGTGCGCCACTATTTCTACCTAAAATGACACCAAAACGTGCAAGAGCCACACGAATACCTAATGCTTCTGCTCGTTTCGCATGTCGCTCCCAATCGTGGACTGTAGTGCCTAAAAAATCAGTTGCGTAATCCGTAAAATCTTCATCATAGATGGCTTGTGTGGAAGTTGGGTATATACCAACCGCACTAGCATTGACAAGGACTTTTGGTTTTATCGTGAGCATGTCCATTATTCGTACAATCTCTGATGTGGCATTCATTCTGCTCCAATAGATAGCTTTCTTTTGTTTTTTTGTCCAACGACCATTATTTAATGAAACACCTGCTAAATTCACAAAGGCATCTACACCTTCAAAGATTGTCAAAGCTTGCTCATGCTGATGTAGCCATTGAACATAGTGAACGCCATTTTCGAGCCTTGACTCATGACGCGTTAGGACAAAAATGTCATGTCCGTTGTCCTGCAAAAGCTGTATAAGGGCTTTTCCAACAAAGCCAGTGCCACCTGCAATCACTATTTTCATAACATGCACCTCTTTTCTCGAATAAAACGCTTCCTAATAAGTTTATCATGTAACCAAAAAAGTAAACATCTTTAGGCATTTATTGCAGAGCAGGAAGTTTACCCGTGGAAGGGAAAAGAATGCCCGTGACATAGGAAAATTAACCGTGCTATTTGTCAGTTCCCCCATAAAGAAATGCTATAATGATAATAGTGAGGTGTTTACTATGCGTATGATTACAAAAATTGCACGTCAAAAAAACAATCCTGAACGCTATAATATCTATTTAAATGAAGAATATGCTTTTCCGGTTGATGAAGCCATTCTCATTCAATTTGGTTTAACAAAGGGAAAGGTGCTCGATGAATTCGAAATTCAAGAGATTGCCTATGAAGATGAGATACGTAAGGCATTTAATAAGGGATTAAACTTCCTTTCATATCAAATGCGAAGTGAGCATGAGGTTAAGAAAAAACTGCTCAACTTAGAATTTGGAGAAGCTGTAGTGTTAGAGGCAATCCAAAAGTTAAAATCCTATGGCTTTATTAATGATGAAAACTATTCAAAGGCTCTGCTTGATACAAAGAAAGCTACTATGAAAAAAGGACCAAGAGCCATTAGACAAGACATGATCAAAAAAGGCATTGAGAAAAACTTGCAGGATGAGGTGCTTGCTACATATAGTTTTGAGGAACAAGTAAAACTGGCGAAGCAACTGGCAGAGAAAATTGTTCGAGCGGAGAGCAAGAAGACCCCAACACAAATTAAGACCAAAATTCAGGATTACTTATTAAGAAAAGGGTATGCTTTCTCGATTGTAGAAGAGGTGCTTAGCCAAGTTGAGATAGGGCAGGATGATGACAACTGGCAGCAGCTACTTGATGCTCAAGGCGAAAAAGTTTGGAAAAAGTACGTATCGAAGTATACTGGTTATGAGCTAAAAATGAAGGTTAAACAGGCGCTCTATCAAAAGGGTTTTCCTATAGAAGTAATAGATCGTTTTATAGAAGAGAAGGAGAATGAAGAATGAGTGAAAAAAATTATGCAGCTATGTCTGAACATGAATTGCGAGAGGAAATTGCCTTTCTAAAAGAGAAAGCTCGAAAGGCAGAACAGCTAGGAATCATCAATGAGTTTGCTGTTTATGAACGCAAAGCTTTAATGGCTGCGGCTTATTTAGTGGATCTTGATACGATCGTTCCAGGAGAAATGTATCGTATTGATGGTTCAGATAATGAATTTTTCCAAGTAGATTATTTGAAGGGACGCTTTGCTTGGGGTCATCGTTTAGGCGGAGACAAATACCAAGAGGCACTACCAGTATCTATCCTTTCCCCAGTAAAGGTGGGCAAATAAAATGGATGAAAAAATTGAGAAATTAACAGCAGAGTTACTTGCAAAGAATCCTCAGATGTCTGTTGGACGGGCACAGGTTTGGGTGGAGTTGTTATGGAGTGACTTTGAATCAACTGCCGCGAAAGCAGGATATGATTATCGTGGGGCAGAGTATACAGAAAATCTTGTTCGTCAATTAATTGCTAGCTATGGTGATAAACTACATGCCTTTGCAGGGCGCAATCCGAAGTATATACATTTACTAGATGCTAGTGATGATATGGTACAATAATAAAACCCTGACCAATATTGGTCAGGGTTTACTGCTTAATTACTTGCACCAATTTGTAATTTTTTCTGAAGCTTATCTTCTGTAAAGATCCAGCCTGTGTAAGACGTCATAATGTCATTAGCATTATTTAAATGTGCTACAGCAACGAAAGGATAACGATTGTCACTACGGTAACGCAAATCGATTAACCTTACTTCTATTAGGCCGTTTTCAAGCTCGGAAATCTCCCATCGATACATAGGAGAGAAAGACACAAATGCAGCTAAGTTAGGATCTTTCATTGCAGCATCTACAAGCGCAGTTTTAGGCAAAGGCTTAATTTCAAATTTATCATAAATATTAACAGTCCTTCCATAAGCACGGCCAACATAATAATGAGTTTTGGATTTGGCTGCGATTCGCCAGTGGAAGAAGCGCATAGTAGGTGCTACAATGACATATTCTTCATCTTGAATAGTATGATGCACCGCGTTTTTTACCGCTTTTTGCACAGCGAATCGTAAAATATAGTAAATCACGATAACCACGTACATGATACTGAATGTCCATACTGGATTTGTGCCAAATGCCCATAACACAATACCGACACAATGTAAGGAAAAAATAATGGGATCGAAGGTATTAATGACACCTAACGCAACCCATTTTCGAGAGAAAGGTCGAATTGCTTGTGTTCCATACGCGTTAAAAATATCGACAAAAACATGAAGTGCGACAGCTAAAAATGTCCAAAGCCATAAATGTAACACATTCACATCTTGCAAAATCAGTGATAAAACAAATGTAATTAAAATAGGCCAAATAGCTACAGCTGGTAGTGAGTGTGTAATTCCTCGGTGATGTCGGATATAGATGGCGTTATTACGTAGTTTTAACACAGTGTCGACATCTGGAGCTTGTGAGCCAATAATTGTACCTGCCATTACTGCTGTAAAAGTCATTGAATGATTGGCAACTGCAGGGTCAGCTAATGCAAGACCGCCAAGGGCAATACCCATAACGAAATGTGTACCTGAATCCAAAAATATCCACTCCTAGTATGCATTAAAATCGAGTACAATGTGCATACAACTTTATTTCAAACATAATAAAAGGTATATTGAAATATTCTAACATTCGTGCGAAAGCGACGATTGTTGTCGATCTTCCGCGAATATTCTTTTCTTCATTGTATACCCTTTTCATCATAAATTAAATCGTAAAAACAACGGAGGTCACTGTGAATTACCCATATGTAACAGAATTTCGACAATCATTAGTTGACTGGTTTAACACAGAGAAGCGTGATTTACCGTGGAGACACACAACAGACCCTTATAAAATTTGGGTATCTGAAGTGATGCTACAACAGACACGTGTCGACACAGTTATTCCTTATTACAATCGCTTTATGGAAAGCTTTCCAACATTAGATTTGCTTGCGGAAGCACCCCAAGAATACTTATTAAAGCATTGGGAAGGTCTTGGCTATTATTCTCGTGCTCGCAATTTACAAGCAGGTGCTCGTGAGGTGTTAGAAAATTACGGAGGTATAGTACCTGACAATCGCCATGAAATCTCTAAATTAAAAGGTGTTGGTCCCTATACTGCAGGTGCTATTTTAAGTATTGCCTATAATAAGCCTGAACATGCAGTTGACGGTAATGTTATGCGTGTTCTAAGTAGAGTGCTTGATATACATGAAGATATAGCTCTTCCCAAAACGAAGAAAATTTTTGAAAGTGCGGTTGAGGAACTAATTGATCCTGATCATGCTTCATCGTTTAACCAGGGCTTAATGGAGCTGGGTGCACTTATTTGTACACCTACCTCTCCAAAATGTTTATTATGCCCAGTAAGAGAGTATTGCACAGCTTTTAATGAGGGAGAACCAGAAAAATTACCTGTCAAATCAAAAAAGACAAAAATGAAGCATCTCACATATGATGTGCTCGTATATGAAAATGACAAAGGACAATTTTTAATGCAACAACGTCCTGAGGAAGGCTTGCTCGCTAATCTATGGCAATTTCCGATGATTGATACAAGCCAATCTTCAGCAGAAAATTTTACAAAGGAATATACAGTAAATGTCCAGGCCAAATATGAACTGCTTACATTTAAACATGTTTTTTCACATTTAACTTGGCATTTAAATAGCTATTATATAAAATGCGAATCGACTGAGCTAGGTGATTGGCTAAACTATGAGCAAATAGAACTTTTACCGATGCCTGTGCCTATGCTAAAAATTTGGGATGAAGTAAAAAAGCAAACGGCAGGAAAATAAATCCTTCTTAAAAATCACTGATTCATGAGCATAAAAGTCACCACCTCCGTACACAATAACTAGCGTGGAGGTGAATGAATGATGAAAAAACAAAACAACCAAAATTTCCAACCGAATAAAAACATGCAACGTCAAAGTGAAGAGTTTGGTTATGAAACGGACGTAAATGAAGTGCAAAAGCAAAATGCGAAAGCAGAGCAAAAGAAAGCTCCAGCTTCTGGCCGTTTCTCAAAAACTAACCAAGATTTAGGTGAGTAACACTTTGTAACTGCATAATTGCATTTACCTCTAAGGGGCTGTCTTAAATCCGAAAAGATGAAAAAGACAGCCCCTTTCAAATTGTTTAGGTAAGTAAATGGTCAGCATAAAAGGAAATCCTCTATAGCATTAACTAAAAAATCCCATCAAAGCTGACATTATATTAAAATTCGCTTATAATTGACTAAATTTTATACAAATTCAAAATAGCGTAGTGAAATTTGTGGTTTTCTAACTACACCTTTCGCGTACACATTGCTATAATATACTAGAGACTGCTAGATTTAGGTAGCATAGACGAAAAGGTGGGCTAACAAAATGGCATTACCGGTAGAAGGAGAAACGATACAAATACATAGTTATAAGCACAATGGCCGTATCCACCGTGTTTGGCAAGAAACGATGGTTTTAAAAGGAACGAAAAATATCGTAATCGGTGCGAATGAACGGACACTTGTAACAGAATCCGATGGTCGTACATGGCTAACGAGAGAGCCCTCTATTTGCTACTTCCATGCGGAACACTGGTTTAACATCATCTGTATGCTACGTGAAGACGGTGTGTATTATTATTGCAATCTAAGCTCACCATTTGTTTTCGATAATAATGCCATTAAATATATCGACTATGATTTAGATATTAAAGTTTTTCCTGACATGTCTTATACACTTTTAGACGAGGATGAATATGAGCTCCATCGGAAGGAAATGTCTTATCCTGATGTCATAGATAAGATTTTAAAGCGCAATGTCGATAAATTAATAAGCTGGATTCAACAAAAAAGAGGACCATTTGCACCCGATTTCATCGATGTCTGGACAAATCGTTACAAGTTCCAGCTTGATATGCAGTCAGATGATCAATCATGACACCTATTAGTTTAACTAATAGGTGTTTTTTATTGGAGGGGAGCAGAGTGTTGGTAAGGCAAAGGTAAAATAGTTCGCTATAAAGTCATCATAACTGTATTTTAGTCAAAATATTGCTATAATACTTAGGGCATTCATCTTCGAATGTCTGTTTCTTTTTGTAAGGATGTGATGATAAATTGGGAAGCATTAAGCGATATATGCGCTTTGTTAAACCATATACATGGGAAATTATTTTAACGATTATCATTGGTATAGTAAAATTTGCTATTCCACTATTTATTCCACTGCTCATTAAGATTGTGCTAGACGATATTATTGCAGCAGATGACTTAACAGATGTAGAAAAAACAAAAGAACTATTTTATTGGCTAGGTGGCACTATTATTGTGTTCTTTATTATCCGTCCACCTATTGAGTATTATCGACAATATTTTGCACAACACGTAAGCAACAAGGTGCTATTTGATATTCGTAAGGAAATTTATGCACATTTACAGCGTTTAAGCTTAAGGTACTATGCCAATACACGAGCAGGGGATGTTATTTCAAGGGTAATTAATGATGTTGAACAAACAAAAACCTTTGTCATGACGGGGTTAATGAATGTTTGGTTAGATCTGGCGACGATTGTAATTGCGATTGCCATTATGCTAACCATGGATGTGAAGCTAACACTAGTAGCGTTAATCGCATTTCCATTTTATGCTTTCAGTGTGAAGTACTTTTTTGGCAAATTGAGAGATTTAACACGGAAACGTTCTCAAGCTCTTGCAGGTGTACAAAGCTATTTACATGAACGTGTAGCTGGTATGAGCATTATTAAAAGCTTTACTTTAGAAAAGCATGAACAAAAATTGTTCGATTCAGCAAACGGTGAGTTTTTAGAAAAAGCGCTTGATCAAACAAAGTGGAATGCAAAATCATTTGCTGTCGTCAATACCATTACAGATGTAGCGCCATTACTAGTTATAGCCTACGCGGGCTATCAAGTAATAAATGGGTCACTTTCAGTTGGAACAATGGTTGCTTTTATTGCTTATATTGAACGTCTGTATGGCCCACTTCGTCGACTTGTTAGCTCTTCCACAACTTTAACACAGTCAATTGCTTCAATGGATCGAATGTTCGATTTAATAGATGAGCCTTATGAAGTGAAGGATAAGGACTATGCTCTTGAACTCCCACGTGCAAATGGGCAGGTTCGCTTTCAAAATGTATCCTTCCAATATGAAGAAACTGGCTCACCTATTATAGATGCTATCGATTTAACGATAAATCCTGGAGAGACTGTTGCCTTTGTAGGGATGAGTGGTGGTGGTAAGTCAACGATTATCAGTTTAATTCCTCGCTTTTATGATACAACAAGCGGGCAAGTGACCATTGATGGAAAAGATGTACGGGATGTCACTTTACATTCCTTACGATCTCAAATTGGTATTGTCCTGCAAGATAATATACTTTTTAGTGACTCTGTCAAAGAGAATATTTTAATGGGGAAACCAGATGCAACAGATGCACAGGTTATCGAAGCAGCGAAAGCGGCAAATGCCCATGACTTTATTATGAGTCTGCCTAATGGCTATGACACAAAGGTTGGAGAAAGAGGAGTAAAGCTCTCTGGCGGACAAAAACAACGAGTTGCCATTGCGCGTGTGTTTTTAAAAAATCCACCAATTCTAATCCTCGATGAGGCTACTTCTGCATTAGATTTGGAAAGTGAAGCACTGATTCAAGAATCGTTAGACAAGCTTGCTCATGAACGAACAACTATTATTATTGCGCACCGTCTTTCTACAATTACCCATGCTGACAAGATTTTCGTCATCGATCATGGTCAATTAATCGAAAGTGGAACACATGAACAGTTAATGGACAGTCAAGGGACATATTATAATTTATTCCAAGTGCAGCATTTAGATTAAAATTTTCCGTAAATTACACGGTTTAAGAACTTTTTTCAAAAAAGTCTTTCATTTATTCGAAAATGGAAGGCTATTTTTTTTTGAAAAATATTAAAAATTATCTCTTTATAAGATTTTATTATTATCGAAGGCGATTATTGTAGAAATTCTATGTAATTTGCAGAATATTAATGATTGAAAGAGTAAGGATTTTTAGTTAGAATTATCTGAAAATAAGGAATTTAACGAAAGTTATAGTATTCTGTTAATATTATTATACATTTAAGTAAAATATAGGTAGAGTGGGGCGTTACACATGAGGAAAAAACTACTAGAAATAAAAGGTTTGAAAACAACCTTTTTCACAGATAATGGGCAAATTCCTGCTGTAGACGATATCGATTTTTCTGTCCATGAAGGAGAAATTTTAGGGATTGTAGGAGAATCGGGAAGTGGTAAAAGTGTTACGTCGCTGTCCATCATGGGATTAATTCCATCACCACCAGGTAAAATAACGGGTGGAGCAATTTTGCTAGATGGCAAAAATATTGCTAAATGTACGGATAAACAAATGCAAAAAATACGTGGAAAAGACATTGCAATGATTTTCCAAGAGCCCATGACTTCGCTAAACCCTCTGTTCACGATTGGTGATCAGTTAAAGGAGGCTATATTAATCCATAATCCAAAATGGACAAAAAAGGAAGCGTTTGCAAGAGCGGTCGAAATCATGAAATTGGTAGGTCTACCACGTGCTGAGGAATTGCTAAAGGACTACCCACATCAGCTGTCTGGCGGTATGCGTCAACGTGTGATGATTGCTATGGCACTTGTCTGTGATCCTCAAGTATTGATTGCGGATGAGCCTACAACTGCATTGGATGTTACGATACAAGCCCAAATTTTACAGCTTATGAAAGACTTAAATAAACGATTGAATACAGCTGTGTTGTTAATTACACATGATCTGGGGGTTGTCGCGGAAACTTGTGAGCGAGTGATTGTTATGTATGCAGGACAAATAGTGGAAGAGGCGCCGATTCATGAAATTTTTACTAATCCTAAACATCCCTATACACAAGGGCTCATTCAATCAGTACCTGACATGCGTTATAAAAAGGAAAATTTATACTCCATTCCTGGAAGTGTACCGAAACCAGGAAGTATTCAGGTAGGCTGTCGTTTTGCGGCACGCTGTGAATATGCAATGGAACGTTGTTTACAGGAAACACCACCTTTATTTGAAGCAGCAGAGAATCATAAATCGAGATGTTTTTTACTAGAGAAGCAGGAGGTGGAGCAACGTGTCGAAAGCGTTATTAAAGGTTGAGGGGTTAAAAAAGTATTTTCCGATTCGAAAAGGAGTCCTTCATTCACATGCCGGGGATGTAAAGGCCGTAGATGATGTTTCCTTTGAAGTGTTTGAAGGAGAAACATTAGGAATTGTTGGCGAATCAGGCTGTGGCAAATCCACAACGGGTCGCTTATTAATGCGTTTACTGGAGCCAACTGGAGGTAAGATAGAATTCGCAGGTAAAATGATTTCAGAATTATCCAATAACGAAATGAGGAAGGCACGTAGAGATATTCAAATGATTTTTCAGGATCCCTATGCCTCACTAAATCCTCGCCATAACATCGGCAAAATTTTAGAGGAGCCTCTTATTGTTCATGGGATAGGTAATGCCAAAGAGCGAAAACAGAAAGTGTTGGAGCTACTTGAGATTGTTGGATTGAATGAATATCATATCAAGCGCTATCCGCATCAATTTAGTGGAGGGCAAAGGCAACGTATCGGCATTGCTAGAGCCTTGATGACTAATCCACGCTTAATTATTGCGGACGAGCCAGTATCTGCACTTGATGTATCCATCCAGGCACAGGTTTTGAATTTATTGCAAAAGCTGCAAAAGGATTTGAGGCTAACTTATATTTTTATTTCCCATGATTTAGGGGTTGTGCGTCATATTAGTAATCGAGTTGGCGTTATGTATTTAGGTAAATTAGTTGAGCTGACAGCGAGTGAGGACTTATATGCTGAACCGCTTCATCCATATACACAGGCACTTTTATCTTCGGTCCCTGTTCCAGATCCTACGTTTGAACGGGAGCAGATCATCATTTCAGGAGATATTCCAAGTGCATCAAACCCGCCAAGCGGTTGTACGTTCCATACGAGATGTCCGTTTAAAAAGGATCAGTGCTCACAGGTAATACCTAAAATGCAAGAAGTGAAACCAGGTCATTATGTTGCTTGCCATCTTTACGAGGCACTCCAACATTAAATGATATAAAAACTCATAGGGGGAAATTCGATGAAGAAAAAGAAGTTTTGGACTTTAGGTGTAATGCTACTCCTTATTCTCTCGACAATCTTAGCAGCATGTGGCGGCTCAGATACCAAGGATACGGGTAGTAAAGATACTTCAACTGGTGGCGATACAGCTAGCAGTGGAGAACCAAAAATTTTAGTGTATGGTCGGGGTGGAGATTCTGTAGCACTTGACCCTGCTGTTGTTACAGACGGTGAATCCTTCACAGTGACAGCTAATATTTATGAAACACTTGTAAACTTTGGAGAACGAGATGTAACAATTCAACCAGGCTTAGCCAAATCATGGGAGGCATCAGAGGATGGTTTAACGTATACTTTCCAGCTACAAGAAGGTGTGAAATTCCATGATGGCACAGATTTCAATGCTGAGGCTGTTGTTAAGAATATTGAACGTTGGAAAACAGGTGCAGATAAACACCCTTACTTTAGTTCACAATTTGTCGTTGGTGACAAGCAAGTAATTGAATCAGTAACTGCAGAGGGAGACTACACAGTTGTCTTTAAGTTAAGTCAACCTCAAGCACCATTTTTAAAAAATTTAGCAATGTCTCCTTTTGCAATTGCTTCTCCAACAGCATTTGAAGCAGATGAAGAAGGTTTATCTGCAAATCCTGTAGGAACAGGTCCATTCAAGTTTGTTAGCTGGGTACGTAATGACTCAATCACAATTGAGAAAAACCCAGATTACTATATTGATGGGTATCCTAAATTAGATAAAGTAATTTATCGTTCTATTCCAGAAAACTCAGCACGTTTAAATGATTTATTAGCAGGCAATATTGATGTAGCTGATGGCTTAAGTCCTTCTGATAAAGGAACAATTGAAGGCGATGCAAATTTACAGTTAATCGAACGTCCATCTATGAACGTTGGCTACCTTGGTTTAACTGTTACACGTCCACCTTTTGATAATGTAAAAGTACGTCAAGCAGTCAACTATGCAATTGATAAACAAGCATTAGTGGATGCGTTTTATGAAGGGCTAGCTGAACCAGCGAAAAACCCAATGCCACCAGTAATTTCTGGTTATAACGATGAAGTGACAGGCTATACGTATGATCCTGAAAAAGCGAAAGCATTACTTGCTGAAGCAGGCTATGATGGCAAGGAAATTGAGCTATGGGCAATGCCAGTACCACGTCCATACATGCCAGATGGACAAAAAGTGGCTGAAGCGATTCAAAAGAACTTAGAAGACGTAGGTATTAAATCTAAAATTGTGTCATTTGAATGGGCTACGTATTTAGAAAAAGCTCAAAATGGTGAAGCGGATGCATTCCTACTTGGCTGGACAGGCGATAATGGGGATGCGGATAACTTCCTATACACGTTATTAGACGCCGATAATATTGGTTCTAATAACTATACGTTCTATGATAATCCAGAATTACACAAGATATTAACAGCTGCTCAAACTGAGATCGATGAAGACAAGCGTAATGAACTTTATAAGCAAGCTCAAGTAATTATTTCTGAGGATGCTCCATGGGTTCCACTTGCTCACTCTATTCCAATTTTAGCTGCTAACAAGAAAGTTACAAATTACATTGCGCATCCTACTGGCTCTGACCGTTTAGATGCAGTAGATATTCAATAGTAAATTTCATCATTTTTAATTGAACAAAGGAATGTGAAGAATCTGCTTGCTTTTCTGCGGGTAAGCCGTGGAAATCTCGCAGATTCTTTTCAAGTAAAGATCATGATTATTTCCTGTATGAAAGAATTCAACTAAACATTCAAAACCGTTTAGTGAAGGCTCAACCTTTCAACAGTATATAAAGACTTCACAGTAGATTATGAAAATCATAGAGAGGTGATGAAAATGCTTCACTACATGGGGAGACGTTTACTTCAACTAATCCCAGTTTTGCTTGGAATGACTTTTATCGTCTTTATGTTGATACGGGCAATCCCTGGAAATCCAGCACAGGTTATTTTAGGACAACAGGCAACAAAAGAGGCGGTCGAGGCGTTAAACGCAAGTTTAGGATTAGATAAGCCGTGGTATACACAATATTTTAGTTACTTAGCAGGTATTTTTCAGGGGGATTTAGGGGTTTCCCTACGTACGAAACTACCTGTATCAGAAGAAATTTTCCCATACTTAGCAGCAACGGCCGAACTTGCACTATTTGCGATGATCATTGCGATCGTTATTGGTGTGAATGCTGGCATTATTTCTGCATGGTTCCAAAATTCTTGGTTTGATTATACAGCGATGATTATAGCGTTAATCGGTGTATCTGTACCTGTGTTCTGGCTTGGATTGATGGAGCAGTGGACATTTAGTAGTAAGCTTGGTTGGTTACCTACATCTGGTCGAGAAGATGTACGAAATCCAATTACCGCCATAACCCATTTTTATTTACTAGATACGCTCATTCAAGGACGCTTTGATCAATTCATCGAAGTCATAAAGCGATTAATATTACCAGGAGTAGCACTTGCCACGATTCCAATGGCTATCATTGCCAGAATCACAAGGTCCTCCATGCTGGAAGTTATGCGTTCAGATTACGTAAGGACTGCAAGAGCAAAAGGACAAAAAATGTTTATCGTTGTTTATAAGCATGCATTAAAGAATGCGGTTATTCCTGTGTTAACGGTAATTGGTCTACAAACAGGATTACTGTTAGGTGGGGCCATTTTAACAGAAACGATTTTTAGTTGGCCAGGAATTGGTCGTTATATTTATGATGCGATTGGCTTCAGGGATTATCCTGTTATTCAATCAGGTATTCTCATCGTTGCATTTATTTTCATCATGATTAACTTAATCGTGGATTTACTGTATACAGTAGTCGACCCACGGATTAAATACAAATAGAAGGGAGTTGCAATGATGACTGGAGCAATCGATATAAAAAAAGAAGTAGCACCAGTTCGAGAAAAGGCAGTAGGTCCATGGCTCGAAGGCTGGCGTAGTTTTAAAAAGAGCAAAGTATCCCTTGTTGGAGCAGGAATTGTTATATTTTTTATCTTACTAGCTGTCATTGGTCCGTTCATTGCACCACAAGGCATCAATGAACAAGATTTAACGAAACGTTTACTGGCACCATCCGCTGATCATTGGTTTGGAACGGATGATTTTGGGCGGGATATTTTTTCGAGGATCATTCACGGTGCAAGGATTTCACTATGGGTAGGCTTTTTCTCTGTTATTTTGTCCGTGATAATTGGTAGTTTACTTGGCATCATTGCAGGTTATTATGGAAAATGGGTCGATACGATAATTTCTCGTATTTTTGATATTATGCTAGCTTTCCCTAGTATGCTACTAGCGATTGCAGTAGTATCAGTGCTGGGTCCATCTTTACAAAATGCATTAATCGCCATTGCTATTATTAACGTACCGAATTTTGGGCGCTTAATCCGCTCTAAAGTTTTAAGTGTCAAGGAAGAGGAGTATATAGTAGCGGCAAAAGCAATTGGTATGCGTGATGCACGAATACTATTTTCGCATATTTTGCCGAATTCCATAACGCCAATAATTGTACAGGGGACATTAGCAATTGCGACAGCTATTATTGAAGCGGCAGCATTAGGCTTCCTTGGGCTAGGGGCTCAAGCTCCAGCACCAGAATGGGGAAAAATGCTAGCGGATGCACGGAAGTTTTTATTAAATGCTCCGTGGACGATGATTTTCCCTGGTTTAGCTATTATGTTAACCGTATTAGGCTTTAATCTAATGGGGGATGGACTACGAGATGCATTAGATCCAAAAATGAAAAGTTAGTAAATAGAAACATAGCCTTCTACAAGTTAGAAGGTTTTTTAGCTGCTTGGACCAATGGATATAAAAGGAACATTTTTACTACAAAAACGTTCTATGTTATAGAAAAAGGCGTGAGGGGCTTTCTAAAATAAGTGAAAACACCTTTTCGGAGCCATTAATTGAATTTTTTGTCACGTTATTTTAGACTTAATTTTAAGTAGAAATCTTATAGCTTAGTAGATTATTGCTTACCATAAAATCTTTCGACTGAAATACATATTTTAGGAGGGTGTTAGAATTGGGGATTAATTTACAAAAAGGACAAAGAGTGGATTTAACAAAGGGTAACGCAGGATTAAATAAAATTAAAGTTGGTTTAGGGTGGGACCCTGTAGGCCAAGAGAAAAGTGGCGGCTTTTTAGGTGGTTTATTTTCTAGCAGAAATAGTGGCAGTGGCAGAAGTATCGACTGTGATGCTTCGGTATTAATGTTACAAGATGATAAGGTTGTAGCGGGTGACGATGTTGTTTATTTCGGGAAATTAACAAGTAGCTGCGGTTCTGTTCGACATTCAGGTGATAATTTAACAGGTGACGGCGATGGTGATGATGAGGTAATTACAATTGAACTATCGTCCGTACCTTCGCAATATAACAAGCTTGTGTTTGTTGTAAACATCTATGATGCGGCAGGTCGCAATCAACACTTCGGTATGATTCATAATGCATATATTCGTGTGTATGATGATAGGACAGGAAGCGAACTAATTCGCTATAATTTAACTGATAATTATTCAAATTTAACGACGTTAGTATGTGGAGAAATTTACCGACATAATAACGAATGGAAATTTGCTGCGGTTGGTACGGGAACAAATGACATAAAGCTTGGCGACGTTGTTCGAAGATATCAATAAATAATTGACTAAATAGGAGGAATAAAAATTATGGGCATTTCATTACAAAAAGGTCAAAAGGTAGATTTAACTAAAACAAATCCAGGGTTAACGAATGTTGTTGTAGGTTTAGGTTGGGATACAAATAAATATGATGGTGGTCATGATTTTGACTTAGACTCCTCTGTATTTTTACTTGCTGATACAGGTAAAGTTTCAGATCAAAATGATTTTATTTTTTATAACAACACTAAAGGTGGCAATGGTTCAGTAGAGCATTCAGGCGATAATTTAACAGGTGTAGGCGAAGGTGACGATGAAGTGGTGAAAGTGGCATTAACTCAAGTACCTGCTCATGTTCAGCGATTAGCCTTCACTGTAACAATTCATGATGCAGAGTCTCGCAGTCAAAACTTCGGTATGGTGTCTAATGCCTATATTCGTATTATGAATGCTGCTTCCAACGAAGAAATTATTCGCTATGATTTAGGCGAGGATTTCAGTATCGAAACAGCTATTGTTGTAGGGGAATTATATCGTCATAACGGAGAATGGAAATTTAATGCGATTGGTGCAGGCTATCAAGGTGGCTTAGCTGCTTTATGTAATGATTATGGCTTAAGTGTAAACTAAAATTTCATCTTTGGACAGAAAGGGAGATTTTTGAATGGCTATACAATTAAGTAAAGGGCAACGTATTGATTTAACAAAGCAAGATCCAGGCTTAAATAGCATTGGCATTGGTTTAGGCTGGGATGTAAAGCAATTTGATGGTGGACAAGACTTTGACCTGGATGCATCTGTATTTTTACTAGATGCTTCAGGTAAATGTCGTAATGAACAGGACTTTATTTTCTATAATAATCTATCGAGCCCAGACCAGTCAGTTGTCCATACAGGAGATAATCGTACAGGTGCAGGGGATGGGGATGATGAAAAAATTCTTGTCAACTTAAAGCAAGTATCACCTCAAATTGAAAAAATTGTAGTGACGGTTACTATTTACGATGCCGAGGGACGTCATCAAAACTTCGGGCAAGTCTTAAATGCCTATGTACGATTGACGAACGAAGAGTCGGGATCAGAGGTATTGCGTTACGATCTAGGCGAAGATTTCAGCATTGAAACGGCTGTAGTATTTTGTGAGCTGTACCGACATAATGGTGAGTGGAAATTTGCTGCAGTAGGTTCAGGTTACCAGGGTGGACTAGCTGCTTTAATCAATGCATATGGCCTACAGTAACTATGGGACATAGGTGCATGGTGGAGGATCTGATGTAGATGTATTAAATGAGATAGTAAATACATATGCACAGTTTTTAAACTAGCAGATGTAACAGGGGCTTATCGTAATGCACCGAAAATGTGTGTTAGTATTTGGGGGCTACCATCCTTCGCATGAAATTTTTGTTATTATTTTAATAGCTGCATTCTTATTGATATTTGTTGTTTACAAGTTGAAAAAGAAAACAGCAGTGTAAACAAGGCACTGTATTAGTCTGTATGGAACAGGCTGATACAGTGCTTTTTTCACAAAAGGCATAGTTACTGGGGAGAGGATTAGATGCAACACTTTGCAACAGAAGCAGAAACGATTTTTTATAAGAAGCCACAGCCGTTTACAAAATGGGAAACGTCGGAAATTTTGTCATATGCCCTAGGTGCGACTTTGTATATGCCAGCTTCCATGCCTACGATTGTGAGCTTAATCCGATCACAAAAATATAAGGAACTCACATCACTTGTCATTGATTTGGAGGATGCAGTTGGAGATGCAGAGTTAGTAGATTGTGAAGCTAAGTTGATAGAGGATATTAGTGAACTATATGCACTCTATCAGCAAAAACAGCTATTACTTCAGGAGCTCCCATTACTTTTTATTCGAGTACGTCATGTTGAGCAGTTTCAAAAGCTAACAACTGTTTTAGGGAAAAAGCAAGAAATATTAACTGGCTATGTCTTTCCAAAGTTTACAGCCGAAGAGGGTGCCCGTTATTTTGAGTTGCTTGAACAAACCATTTTAGAAAATGATTTAATTTTATATGGTATGCCGATTTTAGAAAGTCGTGAGGTACTATATAAGGAAACTCGCATGGAAGCATTATTAGACATTAAAGCAGTTCTACATCAATACAAAGCCCGTGTATTAAATGTACGAATTGGAGCTACCGATTTTTGTGGTATTTACGGAATTCGCCGCCGTATGGATTCTACCATTTATGATATTAGTGTCATTCGAGATTGTATTGCAGATATTGTCAATATCTTAGGGCGTGAGGAAGATGGTTTTATTATTTCTGGGCCTGTGTGGGAGTATTTTAATAATCAGCGTGTATTAAAGCCCGCACTTAGAGTGACACCATTTAGTGAGAAAGGTGCGCTTGATACAAGGAAAGCGTTATTAGACGATTGTTTAGATGGATTAATGAAAGAAGTTTTAATGGATAAACAAAATGGCATAGTGGGAAAAACAATTATTCATCCGAGCCATATCCGTGTTGTGCATGCCCTCTATGCGATTTCGTATGAGGAATACTTAGATGCGCTAAGTATTATAGAAAATAATGATGGACAAAAAGGTGTTATGAAAAGTCACTATGCTAATAAAATGAATGAAATTAAGCCACATATGAGATGGGCACAACGGATTTTAAAACAGGCTCATGTCTATGGTGTTTATCATGAATCTGTCGATTTTGCCTCACTTTTATTACAGTCTGAAATAGGTGGTAGTGTATATGCAACAACAAATGAGTAAATTAAGCATTTTACCGAATTATTCAATTGATATTGAAATTACCAACAATCCGCATAATTTTGCGCTAACCGACTTGTTTAGAATGGCGGCTCGAATTAATAAGAAGAGACAATTTTTGTTTGTAAGCACGGTACTAGGCAAACATTTGGCTGTCCGTCCGCAAATCCCTTTACTGACAGGAACTCTTTTAGCTATGCTGTATCATCAGCATCTTACTGGGCAAAAGGCAATGGCTTCGTCTGTCGTTAAAGCTTTAAAGGACGGAGCTAATTTGGATGAAGTACAAAAATCCATAGAGGGAACCCTAGAATTAACGGATGAAACATTGTTTATTGGCTTTGCTGAGACGGCAACAGCACTTGGTCACGCAGTATTTAATGCCTTTCACTCGAATGCTATGTATATCCACACAACACGTGAAGTGTTGCCAGATTTTGAGCCATTTGTTACGTTTGAGGAAGAACATTCACATGCGACAAGCCATAGAATTTATACGGAGGAACCAGAATTTTTACTGCAAGCTAAGCGCATTGTGTTAATTGATGATGAAATTACTACTGGAAATACGGTCATTAATATTATTGAGACATTAAGACAGAAATTTCCTTTAGTGAGACAATATGCGGTACTATCTATTTTAGATTGGCGTTCCCAACAGCAGCAAACAATCTTTCAACAATTAGAAGTACAATGGGATATCTCTATACAATTCATCTCCATTATGTGTGGGAATTTTAGCTGTTCAGGCACGCCAAGCTTAACCAGTACACAACCAAACTTACTAACACAAGTTGCACGAGATATGGACATTTGTCCAATTCAAGTATCTGTTGATCGCAAATTCTATCGATCTGTTGCGGAGAATGGATTAATAAATAAGCACCCCTATTTACTAGCAACAGGGAGATTTATGCTCACGTCAAAACAGCATGTTGACCAAAAGCAAACGATTCAAGCTATTGCTATGCAATTACAAGAACTAAGAACAAATGGGCCAGCGCTTGTTATTGGCACGGGTGAATTCATGTATGTTCCTATGCAAATTGCCTCTTATTTGGGAAATGATGTTTACTTTCAGTCGACTACTCGTAGTCCAATCTATTGTACGGATGATTTAGGATATACGATTAACGAAAAAATAGCCTTCGAAAGTCCAGAAAATAACGGGGTGACTAATTTTTTATATAATCTTCAAAGCCAGTCTTACACGGAACTTTTTTTCATAGTGGAACGTATAGCAAGTGAAGAGGTAGTTGCTCGTGTGGTAAAGGCATTGCAAGAAGCCACTAACGCCAAAGTATACGTAATTAGTATGCATGAATTGGAGGTAGAACGATGATATCGACTTTGCAGCCAGATAAAATGGGGAGTTATGCATCGGAGGACGTTATTTTTTTATTGCGTGATATTGGAAGTGCATTCCTTGAAATGGATAATGAGAAACGTGAACAGCTCATTCAATCGGGCATACATTATTCTGAAATGCTGCCAGTGGAGAAGCAACCATCTGATACCTATATGAATCTTTTTTATAAAGCGCTAGATGCTCATGAAGAAAGAATAGCAATCGCCGTTGGAGTAGTGGCAGAGCAAATCATTGAAAATAGAGGGTTAGAAAATTTAATTCTTGTGAGTTTAGCTCGTGCAGGTACACCCATCGGTATTTTAATCAAACGGTATATAGCTATGCATTATCATGTGAATGTTCCACATTACTCCATTTCTATACTGCGAGGTCGTGGGTTTGATGAAACGGCAATTCGTTATATTTTGACACAGCATCCTCTAGGAAGTATTCAATTTATTGATGGTTGGACAGGAAAAGGGGCAATTACCAATGAATTAATTCAATCCTGCCAAAAATTTAATTTACAATATCAAAAACAGTTAAGTGCTGATTTAGCTGTTTTGGCTGATCCAGGGCATTGTGCCGCTATTTATGGAACTCGTGAGGATTTTTTAATACCATCTGCTTGTTTAAATTCGACTGTATCTGGATTAGTGAGTAGAACGGTATTAAATTTGCAGTTTATGGATGCAAACGATTTTCATGGTGCAAAATACTACAAAGAATTAGAGGCCGTAGATGTCTCCAAGCTGTACATAGAACGTATCGTCACATGTTTTGAACAAGTACAGAATAAAATTGTGCAACAAATTCAAGAGCAAGAAATCTCTCCAATTACTTGGGAGGGTATGAAGTCCGTGCAAACAATTCAACGAGATTTTGGTATTGATAATATTCATTTCATTAAACCAGGTGTTGGCGAAACGACAAGAGTTTTGCTGCGAAGGATACCTTGGAAGATTTTAATTAATCCACAGTACATGCATGAATTGAAACATATTTTATTATTAGCACAGGAAAAAAATGTAATGGTTGAAGAGTATTCGAATATGTCCTATGCATGTTGTGGTTTGATCAAAGAATTATAGAGGAGAATATGATGATATTATTTACATCTGATTTAGATAGAACCCTTATTTATTCTAAACGCATGATGGAGATGTTTCCGCCAGCTACAGAGACAATTGTCGTTGAACACAAGGTCGAAACAGCAATGAGTATGATGACACAGGCAACAGCACCTCTATTGCAACAGGTACACCAACAAACTTTATTTGTACCTGTTACGACAAGAGCTTTACATCAATATAAAAGAATCCATTTTATTTATGATTTATGCCCTGCTTTTGCAATTACAAGCAATGGGGGTACAATAGTAGAAAAGGGTCAGCCATATGAAAAGTGGACACAAACATTATCTAGACGTATTGAAGATTCCTCGATCCCTCGTATGGATATGCTAAAGCTTTTTCAGACGATTAAATCTGATACATGGCTACAACGATCTCTGTATATAGATGAGCTTTTTTATGTACATCATGTAGATATTGATGCTTTACCATCCGATGAATTACAAGCGATGATTCAAGAGTTTGATATGCATGGTTGGCATGTTCTGCTACAAGGGAAAAAATTGTATTTTATGCCTAAGGTGCTGACAAAGGAAGCGGCTATAGAATATATAAAAGAGTTCTGTACATACGATGTGCATATAGCAGCAGGTGATTCTATTATGGATTATGGCATGCTTGCAATGGCTGATTTAGCTTTTACACCAAATCATGGAGATTTAAAGGATAAACAGCCAAAGTTTTTACAAAATACAACTTACTCGCCTCACAATGGTGAAGCATTTACAAAGAATTTATTGGAAACAGTTTTACAGATGGCATCACAACAAACGATCGTATAGATGTTCAAATATTTTTGTTGTCATTAGGTGAGACATCCTATGACAAATGAATGCTTTAGCATAGGCTGAGGATGATTTTTAGGAGGTGCGTTTGTATGCAAACAATCACAATTAAATCAGTGTTGGAGCGTCATCCTGATGATTGGCTACAGGCGTTTCAAGATTCACCAAAGGATCGTGCATTTTATGAAACAACAGAGCAGCAAGTGAGCTTTAGTAGAATTGCTGTTCGTGTATTGGGCATACCAATCGAAGAAGATGATTATTTCAATTCATTATTTACATTGTCACAGAACACTAACATCCATATTTTAAGTGAAGAATTAAATAAACATATTGAACCAAAAGACTTTCAGGCTATACAAACAATCCTTTCGCAGCATCAACAAACTCCGCAAGGACTATCTATAAATCGTTTAGTGGCAATGATGTATGGTTATCAATTAATTCCTAAGCATGATGACAGTGTAATGAATCGCCATTTACAGTTAGCAACCATTAAAGTAGTAGAGCTCTTTCAAAAACAGCAATCGTTAGGTTTGCTAGCAAATGACTTTCGCCGGTTTTTAATTGATATGGTGAAATGGTTAAAAAACCATTGGATTCTATGGACAAAATCCATGAAACCAACAGATGATTTTCCTAAAGTAGTTTGGTATGGGGAAGCAACTCTAAGTCAGCGCTATTTCTTATTGTTATTAATGGAGCTCGGTTGTGATGTGTTAATTTTTCATCCAGCTAAAATAGATGAATTTGCTGAGATTGATCCTAA
The DNA here is from genome assembly GCF_052928325.1 of Lysinibacillus sp. BSL11. Taxonomy (NCBI): domain Bacteria; kingdom Bacillati; phylum Bacillota; class Bacilli; order Caryophanales; family Bacillaceae; genus Lysinibacillus; species Lysinibacillus sp. BSL11. The sequence continues at coordinate 125,910 of NZ_JAVGCX010000016.1, forward strand.
TGATACTTTCTCTATCACATATGCATATGCCAATCAAACAACTTTACAGCCATTTCCTGATAAGTTGCGTGACCGGCAGGCAACGGTTGGATATCGATCTAGTCAGCATTTTGAGCAATTAATGCATGATCAGCAATCAGGTGTCTATAAGCCTTGGCAGTTTAAAGATTTTATGCCACGCTCCTTAACATTACGGATGACATATGATGATATATTTATTTATGCAAAAGAGAAAGCTTTGGTTCGACCACAGTTTGAAGTAGTTGGGGATGAGATTGTCATTCCAGTCATATTTGCCAAAATTAGTGGGGTTTCGAGCAGACGGGAAGAATACTGGTATTATATGCATCAGTTATTAGCAAGTCCGCAAACGGTTTTTGTCCAGAAATTCCCCTATTCACCAACGAGTAAAGCCAATTTTCACTTTCACTATAAGCATTGCCTAGTAAATGGAGAACTGTCAGTAGAGCGTATTATGCAAAGTGATTGGTGGCAATACGGTGAGTTAACATTGGAGCTACAGCGTGCGATTGCACACACGATAAAAACTTCCTGTGAGCAGCCTATGTTGAAACAGCAGCCAAATGAGACCTTATATGATTTACAGTTATTTTTATTTAAACAGATGACGATGATTCCACAGGAGATCCTTCGTTTACTACAAAGCTTTGATTATTCACAAGAGGTACCGAAGGTGGTATTATATCAAGCACCTCAACAACCAGCTTTATCACGTGAGGATATGGCATTATTAGGGTTTTTAAATCGATTTGGTGTGGATATTGTGTTTTATAATCCGACAGGTCAACTAGATTTAGAAAAACATTTACAAGAAGATAGTTACGATGTGCATCGTTTAGAGCATATGCTGTTTGACTTGTACTATGAACAACCAAAGCCACAGAAAACTGCACCCGACAAAATCATAAAAAAACTCTTTAATCGTTTTTTTTGATGATAGAAAGGAGGCGGCATGAATGTCAAATAACTCGTTGACGCTGAAGCAGCTGACACTGGAAACAGCAGAAGCCTTCAAAGAACAGTTACGGGATCATGCAGAGGTACGGCAAATTGCCAATCAAATCAATATAAAAAATCAGATAGAGCTATTAGCTTTGGGAAAAGAGCCGTCTACAAAATTAGCTACATTTGCAGATCAAATTTTAGCCATCATCACTCAGTCAACATCTTTCGAATCAAATGAATTATTTAAGCAGCTTGAAGCCCTTATGCAGACATTCGACAAACAAGATTTTACAGAACAAAAGGGCTTTTTTAAAAAGCTATTTGCACGTAAGTCCAAAAATGATGGCGATTTATTTACGAAATACAATGGACTGGGGAGAAATATTGAGAAAATCCATTATCAATTTGTACTGATGGAAGAGGAATTAGCGAAGGATAATCGAGTACTTGCACGCTTATATCAAGAAGACCTCATGTACTATCTTGAGCTAGAAAAGTATATCGTAGCAACTGACATGAAACTTCATGAAGTCCAAACAACATTGATTCCGATGTATGAAAAACAGAGTGAAGCAGGTAATCAGCTGGCGAAAATGGAGCTAAATCGTTTGCAAGCTATTGCAGAGATGCTCCAGCAAAAAATAGATGATTTAGAAAAATCACGTATGTTGGCTATTATCACAGCCCCTCAAATCGATATGCTACGTAATGGTAACCGTGAATTGATTGAACAAATTAATGGGGCTTTTGTTAAAACCATTCCTGTTTTTAAAATGGGTTTGATGAATGCAGTTAATGAAAGACGTCAACAATTACAAAGTCAATCAGCCTCTGCCTTTGAAGATCGTATGAAGCATTTTGGGGGAGCTAGTAAGGAAGCGGTGCAATTAAGTACTGCCATGGCTCAACAATCCAGCACTACCCAGACTCTTGAAGAAATGTGGGATACTATTATATCAGGCATTGCCAATTATCAGCAATTACGTGATGAACAAATGGTCAAACGCCAACAAGCAGAGCAACAATTGCTAACATTGCGTTCTTAGCTCCTTTCCTCTAAGTAGATGACTACTTGGAGGTTTTTTGTATAAAAAAAGCGACAGACTTATCTTCATTCAATGGGTGATCAAAAGCCCCCTGAATCAAGATAATCTGTCGCCAAAATGTTAGCTATATGAATTCCTCTTCAAATTCTACATTGATTTCATGTCCATGATAGCTTTGGTAAGAAACAATAAGTGTATCAAGATGTTCTAAGTTTTCCTCATAATCTAAAATACGCGATAAAATATAGAGTAGGTGATAGCTAGAAAACTCCGTATCGCCTTCTTCACGAGCGAAGTTGATTTGCTTGATGAAAATTTCCATCAGCTCATTACGTTGGACATAGTCAATGCTTTTACTCCACTCCGAATGCTCAGGCTTTAGCTTTCCTGTATATTTTAAGAGCAATTGCTCATGGTACGTTAACAAGGAATCAAGTCTCTCCTGAATCATTAAATGAAATTGTGTAGGGAGCTGAGCTAATTCATTTTCGTGATTATGCAAACGCTGTAGCAATTCCAAGCTTTTCTTGGAAGTTAAAATCATTTGACGATAGACTACTAGTTTGCGTGCTTTCACATATTTTTTATTTTTAAAATAATTACGCTCTTCCTTATATAAATCATATAGCGTATCCACTCGTAGCATACGGCTTTTAAACTTACTTAATGCTGTTTTTGTGGATGTGTGTTCAGAGGCTTGACGTACAGCCAGTCGTGTCCAACGAATAATATCATCTTGTAAAATATAAATTTTGCGAAATAGTTTTACCTCGTATTTAGGTGGTAAGAACACAAGGTTTACGACAAACGCTGCTAATACCCCGACTAATATCGTAACAAAGCGTATTAAACCAAACGTTAAAAAGTCATCCCCTTGAAATTCCATAATAGCTACAACTGATACCAACGCTAGCGAAAGTGATTTTTCCAGTTTAAATTTCAACATGAGACCAATAGCTATTATGACAGCTATACCAATGGCAACGACATGGTGGCCAAAAAGTAAGCCGAAAATGACAGCAATTGTCGCACCTATAATATTCGCTTGTACTTGCTCCACAATGGTTTGGTAAGAACGATAAATAGAAGGCTGAATAGCAAAAATAGCTGCAATTCCAGCAAAAACAGGTGAAGGTAATTTTAACAACTCTGCAATAAATAATGCAAATACGATAGCTACACCAGTTTTAAATACACGGGCACCTAATTTCATAAAGATGTCCTTTCTGTCTAATATTTTTTAGCTTCTTTACATTATAGAAGGAAGTGCTCATAAAATACATAGATTTGCATGGATGAATAAGAAAAAGGCGACTTCTACCTGCAAGTCGCCTTTTTCTTGTCAAGATTACAATTGAGAAAACGCAATATCTACTGCTTCAATTGTTTCCTGAATATCCGCTTCTGTATGCTCAGTTGTTAAGAACCATGCTTCATATTTAGAAGGAGCTAGATTAATACCTTGCGCAAGCATGAGTTTAAAGAAGCGTCCAAATATTTCACCATCAGAGCTTTCAGCTTGCTCATAGTTTTCTACTTTCACATCTGTAAAGTAAATAGTAAGCGCTCCTTTAAGACGATTTAACGTGATGGTTACGCCATGTTTTTTAGCAGCAGCTAAAATACCTTCTTCTAAAATTGAGCCTAATCTATCCATTTCCTCGTATATACCTGGTGTTTGTAGCACTTCTAGGCAAGCGATGCCAGCTTGCATAGATGCAGGATTTCCAGCCATCGTACCCGCTTGGTATGCTGGGCCGAGTGGTGCAACAGTATCCATAATCTCTTTACGTCCGCCATAAGCACCGATTGGTAAACCACCACCAATAACTTTACCAAGTGCAGTTAGATCAGGTGTTAGGCCAAGTAAGTTTTGAGCGCCACCATAGTGGAAGCGGAAGGCCGTGATGACTTCATCATAAATCGTTAGGGCCCCTTTTTCCTTTGCTGTAGCATGTACTAATTCAAGGAAGCCTGACTTAGGTTCAACAATACCGAAGTTTCCTACTATTGGCTCGATTAAGATAGCTGCAATCTCCTCGCCCCATTTATTCATGGCTTCTGTAAAGGCTTCTGGGTTATTAAAAGGTACAGTAATAACTTCTTCAGCTGTTGAAGTTGTTACGCCTGCTGAGTCCGGTGTTCCTAATGTTGCTGGACCTGATCCTGCAGCCACTAATACTAAATCGAAATGCCCGTGGTAGCAACCAGCAAATTTCATGATTTTTGTACGTCCTGTATAGGCACGTGCCACACGAATCGTTGTCATAACAGCTTCTGTACCAGAGTTGTTAAAACGTACTTTATCCATCGACGGAATGGCTTCCTTTAACATTTTTGCGAAAGTAACTTCATATTCAGTCGGCGTCCCAAACAATGTGCCATTTTCCGCTGCGTGCGTTATAGCCTTTGCAATATGAGGATGACCATGACCAGTAACGATTGGACCATATGCTGCTAGATAGTCGATATAACGATTGCCATCTACATCCCAAAAATATGCGCCTTTTCCTCGCGCCATGGCTACAGGAGAACCGCCACCTACTGCTTTATATGAACGAGATGGGCTGTTTACACCACCAACAATATGCTGTAATGCCTCTGCATGTATTGCTTCAGATTTTGCATGATTCATAGAATTGCCTCCTAACTTTTTATACGTAATCTATTGTAGACCTATCGGTGTAAGAAATCCAAAGAAATTAAGGGATATGACTTGATTTGTTACTTAGAGTAAAATAGGACCTACAGAGGAGGAGATTGTATGACATTACTAGAAGGACAAAAGGCGCCGGATTTTTCTCTCTTGAACGAAAAGGGCGAGATGGTGCATTTAGCTGATTTTAAAGGAACAAATGTTATTTTATACTTTTACCCAAAGGATATGACACCAGGCTGCACGACGGAGGCTTGTGATTTTCGCGATAAGTTTGAGGACTTCAGTCATTTAAACGCTGTTGTTCTGGGTGTTAGCCCAGATAACGCAAGCAAGCATACAAAATTTATTGATAAGCATGGTTTGCCATTTTCACTATTAGTGGATGAGGACCATGCTATTGCTGAAGCATATGGTGTATGGGTTTTAAAGAAAATGTATGGACGTGAATATATGGGCATAGAGCGTTCAACGTTTTTAATTGATGCTGAGGGTATGCTTGTAAAAGCTTGGCGCAAAGTTCGAGTGAAAAATCATATTGAAGAAGTATATGCTTATTTAGCAGAACAGGAGGCAAAATAATGAGAATCTATTTTACATTTGAACCTAGACCAGATTTACGAGAACCATTAGTAGCAGAATTTCCACAGCTTGAATTTATCTTTGAAAAGAGTTTATCAAATGAAGAGCTTCAACAAGCGGATGTATTAGTTACATATGGTGAAGATTTAACAGAAGAGAGTATTCAATCTGCGACAAAGCTAAAATGGATTTTTGTTGCATCGGCAGGTGTAGAAAAAATGCCAGCTCAGGCTATTATTGAACGAGGGATTCTAGTTTCAAATGTTCGTGGCATTCATAAAACGCCTATGGCTGAATCCATGCTTGCTCATATTTTAGCCATTAAACGAGCTTTGCCTTGGATGTATGAGCAGCAAAAGAAAAGTGAATGGTCGAAAAAAACACAACAAACGGAATTACGTGATAGTACGGCACTTATTTTGGGGCCAGGTGCCATTGGGTCAGAAGTTGGACGTTTATTGCAAGCTTTTGGTGTTACGACGATTGGCTGTAACCGCTCCGGTAAAGAAGCGGCCTATATGAATACGGTGATTAGTTTTACACAATTGAAAGAAGCCCTACCTCATGCAGATATCGTTATTTCTGTATTACCAAAAACAACAGAAACGACCCATTTATTGAAAGAAGAGCATTTTGTTGTGATGAAAAACAATGCGATCTTCATGAATTTTGGTCGAGGTAATTTAGTTGATGAAAAGGTACTCATTCAAGCGATTGAAACAAAGCAAATTGGACATGCAGTTTTAGATGTATTTGAAGAGGAGCCTCTGACATCTGACAATCCATTATGGACATTACCAAATGTCATAGTATCACCTCATGTATCCAGTCATTCTTCTCGTTATGTTGAGCGTAGCTTAGAAATTTTCAAGCCAAGCCTAACAAAATGGCTAAAGGGTGACACGGATTTAGAAAATGTTATGGATTTATCAAGAGGCTATTAAGGAAAATACCATTGATTTATTGAGGATAAGCAATGTGTGATTGTTGACGAAGTAGTACGAATTGGATACACTATTTATAACAATTATAAATTAATAATACTTATGGAAGAGGTGCATGACGATGTCTGCAACGCATTTACAAGATGCACTGGACACGTTGAAAACAACTGGTGTACGTATTACTCCTCAGCGTCATGCTATTTTGGAATATCTAATTCAATCAATGGCACATCCTACTGCCGATGAAATTTATAAAGCTCTTGAGGGTAAGTTCCCTAATATGAGTGTAGCGACTGTTTATAACAACCTGCGTGTATTTCGTGAAGTAGGTCTTGTGAAAGAGCTAACTTACGGGGATGCTTCAAGTCGCTTTGATTTCGTGACAAACGATCATTACCATATGATTTGTGAATGCTGTGGTAAGATCGTCGATTTCCATTATCCTGGACTCGACGAAATAGAGCATTTTGCATCACAGGTAACAGGCTTTGATGTGCATTCGCATCGCTTAGAGATATACGGCACTTGTCCATCATGTAAAGTTGCTACTGCAAAAGTACAATAAAAATCCTAGCTCTTAAAAAGGGCTAGGATTTTTTTGTTTTATTATTATAGGATTGATCAAACTCTTTACCTTCTAGAGCAGGATCAAGCGTTAATGGCTCATTGCAGTACATGCACATATCTACTCGGCCTAAAACCTTTGTATGTTTATGGCAATTAGGACACTCTACTTGAATAGCTCTTGTTGACAGTAGACCGATCCACGCATATACAACTGTGCTACCGATAATACAAAGAACACCTAGTGACATGAAAATTAAAACTAATATCGGGCTGTTTTTAAAGAAAATGCCTCCGTACATGACAATAAAACCAAAAAAGATTAGTGCTAATGCGAATGAACGAATTTTATTAATTTTACTTTTATAAGGTTTCATATTTCATCTTGCCTCCCAATCTAAAATCTACTATAACATATAAGGGCAAAGTATTTTAGCTTTGAACTGAATGAAAGAAGGAATACTTTTAGAGTATGTCGAATTTTTAACGGAACAAAAGAACCTATATGAATAAAGGAGGGCTGAACATGGAGCAAGTACTGCGTCCAATATATCAAGAACGTGCGAGTCAGTCGAATACATTAGGCGTAATTTTAGTAGAAAAGCGTGAAGAACAAAGTAACGTTACAGATACATTTGATACGGTTTTACTCATTATCGTAAAAGAAGCAGAGCAACCAGTCTTTTCAAAACATTACTTATATGAAGGAAATAAAATCGCTCTACATACTGTTACGGAGAAATTAATTCGAAAATGGTTACTAATCGGTTCAAATAGAAAGGTTGTTGATTGGATATTCTTCGGTAGAGTATTATTTGATCGGAATGAATTTCTGCATAAACTAAAAATAGAATTGCAGGAATTTCCGTATAGTGGTCGTAAAATTAAAACAGGTATTCAATTTTCAAAGTTAATTCGTCGCTATTTGGAAGGGAAAGAATACTTCGATAAAGGAAGTTACTTGGATGCTTATAATCACGTTGTGGACTCCCTGCATCATCTAGGTCGTTTATCTATTATCGATAGTGGCCTGTATCCTGAAGTAACTGTTTGGGCACAGGTAAAAAAAATTGAGCCAGCCATCTATAAGCTGTATGAAGAGCTAGTGACAAGTAATGAGCCAATAGAAAAGCGCTTAGAATTGTTGTTTTTAGCAAGTGAGTTTTTAATTCATTCTCGTACACGAGATGGAGCACAACATATATTAGAAGTCATGCAAACAAAAGAAATGTGGACCATTCAGGAATTACACGATCATCATGAGCTTGTGAACTACTCAGTGGATTTAGAAGTGTTTGTGGAGTACTTAGTGGATAAAGGCTATATTCAAATTGAACCAATTGCAGCGAAAAATGATAGGATATTTCACCGTCATTACAAGGTAAATAAAGATGCTCTAGAAATGGGGCAATGACTGTAGTATGCTTGTAATCGAGGTATCTAAAAATACCTCGATATTTTTTTAGAAAAGTAGTTGACGAATAATATCTTAGTATTGTATTATATTAATTGTCGCTAAGACATAAACGAATAACTCAGAAAAACACAAAAAACTTTTTAAAAAAGTTGTTGACATGTTTTGAATGAGATGTTAATATAAAGAAGTCGCTGAAAAACGACTTAAATAATGAACCTTGAAAACTGAACAAGCAAAACGTAATCAATAAAGTTTTAAGTAGCTAGTTTAACTAGTGAACGAAACATAATTTTGGACATCAAACATGATGCCAGCAAAACAATTTGAGCTAATCAAATTTCTTTTATGGAGAGTTTGATCCTGGCTCAGGACGAACGCTGGCGGCGTGCCTAATACATGCAAGTCGAGCGAACA